>NZ_JAAGPH010000053.1:0-47243 GCF_017104705.1 Burkholderia sp. Se-20373
CGTCGGCCGGCTCGGTTCCGTCGTCGGGCCGCTCGCGGCCGCGACGCTGCTGGCCGCCGGCCGCAGCGCGCCCGTCGTGATCGGCGCGAGCATTCCCGTCACGCTCGTCGCGGCCGGCGCCGCGCTGCTGCTGATTCGCCGCCCGCAAGCCGGCGACTGACGTTTCGTTTTTATCAATGCGCGCCGTCAGAGCGCGCTTACTCAAGGTCTGGAGACGCAACGAAATGAAAACGAAGACAAGGAACGGCCTCGTGGCCGCCGGCGCGTGCTGCGCATTTGCCGCGCCGGTCGCGCACGCGCAGTCGAGCGTGACGCTGTACGGGATCATCGACACGGGCGTCGAATTCGTGTCGCACGCGAACGCGGCCGGCGACCACGTCGTGCGCATGCCGGGCGTGACGGGCGAGCTGCCGTCGCGCTGGGGGCTGCGCGGCACCGAGGATCTCGGCGGCGGCTATCAGGCGGTGTTCACGCTCGAAAGCGGCTTCAACGTGCGCGGCGGCGATCTCGGCCAGGGCGGCCGGTTGTTCGGGCGCCAGGCGTTCGTCGGGCTGAAGAGCGGCTTCGGCACGCTCGCGTTCGGCCGTCAGTACACGATGACCTATCTCGCGCTGCAGGGCGCGGACATCATCGGCCCCGACATCTACGGGCTCGGCTCGTTCGACGCGTACGTGCCGAACGGCCGCGTCGACAACGCGGTGACCTACGTCGGCGCGTATCGCGGCGTGACGTTCGGCGCCGCGTATTCGTTCGGCCGCGACGGCGCGGGCACCGGCAACTCGCCGGGGCAGGGCACGTGCGCGGGGCAAGTGCCGGGCGACGCCGTCCAGTGCCGCAACTGGTCGGTGATGCTCAAGTACGACAGCGCGTATTTCGGTGCGGCGGCGTCGTACGAGGAACAGCGCGGCGGCACCGGCGCGGCCGCGAACTTCTTCGACGGCGTGGCGCCCGTTCCCTTCACCAGCAGCGGCGGCAAGGACGCGCGCGTACACGTGAGCGCGTATGCGCAGGCGGCCGGCGCGAAGATCGGCGCGGGCTGGATCGGGCGGCGCGTGTCGACCGGTTCGCCGGCCGCGGCCGGCGCGCATTCGGACCTGTTCTTCGTCGGCGCGTCGTATGCGGTGAAGCCCGATTTCGTCGTCGACGGCGAAGGCTACCGGATCGTCAACAGCGCGCACGACACGCGCGCGACGATGGCCACGCTGCGCGCGACCTATCTGCTGACGAAGCGCACGGCGGTCTACGCACAGTCGTCGTATCTGTGGAACAGCGCGCATGCGCGCTACTCGGTCAGCGGCGGCGGGCCCGGCACGACACCCGGCGAAGGGATGGGGCAGCTCGGCGCGATGGTCGGCGTGCGGCACATGTTCTGATTCACCGGCGTGACGAACCGAACGGGAGTTATCTTGAACAGGAAATCTGCATTCCTCTGTATTGCACCGCTGTCCGCCGCCGCGATGCTCGCCGGTTGCGGCGGCGACGACTCGGTGAATTCCGCACCGACGCACCTGAGCGCCGCGACCCCGGCCGCGATGGCGCAGACCTGCGACGCGCTCGCCGCGAAGCTCGCGTATGCGAACACGTCGTTCACGTCGGTGACGACCGCGGCCGCCGGCGCGCTCACGGTGGCGGGCAAACCGATCGCCGAGCACTGCGTGATCGCGGGGAAGATGAACGAGCGCGTGAGCACGGTCGACGGCAAGACCTATGCGATCGGCTTCGAAATGCGCTTGCCGAAGGCGTGGAACGGCCGCTTCTTCTACCAGGCGAACGGCGGCCTCGACGGCAACGTCGTGACCGCGACCGGCGAGATCGGCGGCGGCGGGCCGCTGACCGACGCGCTGAACCAGGGCTTCGCGGTGATCAGCTCGGATTCCGGGCACAGCGCCGCGCAGAATCCGCTGTTCGGCCTCGATCCGCAGGCGCGCATCGACTACGGCTACGGCGCGGTCGACGCGCTCACGCCGATGGCCAAGCAGGTGATCCGGCTCGCGTACGGCAAGGCGCCCGACCGCAGCTATTTCGGCGGCTGCTCGAACGGCGGCCGTCACGCGATGGTCACGGCGGTGCGCAACCCGGCGGACTACGACGGCATCATCGCGGGCGATCCGGGCTTTCATCTGCCGAAGGCGGCGATCGGCGAGATGTACGGCGCGCAGCAGTTCGCGAAGATCGCATCGGCGACCGGCTCGAACGGGCTGCCGGATATCCGCAGCGGCTTCAACGACGCGGAGCGGCAGTTCGTCGGCGCGAAGATCCTCGAGAAATGCGATGCGCTCGACGGCGCGGCCGACGGGATGGTGCAGGACGTCGCCGCGTGCCAGGCGCACTTCAGCGTCGATGCGGACATCCCGACCTGCGCGAACGGCACGCGCACGGGCGCATGCCTGACGCCCGCGCAGAAGACCGCGCTCGAGAACGTGTTCACCGGCGCACGCAATAGCGCGGGCACGGCGCTCTACGCGGGCTTTCCGTACGATCCGGGCATCGCCGGCGGCGGCTGGGCCGCGTGGAAGCAGTCGAATTCGATCACGCTCGACCCGGCCGCGATGGCGTTCACGTTCATGTCGCCGCCCAAAACCGCCGCGGCGCTCGCGAACTTGCCCGGTTTCGCGCTCGGCTTCGACATGGACAACGACGCGCCGGCGATCTTCGCGACCAGCGGCGTGTACACGCAATCCGCGTGGACGTTCATGACGCCGCCCGACGAGACCAACCTGTCCGCGCTGAAGACGCGCGGGGCGAAGCTGCTCGTCTATCACGGCACGGGCGACCCGGTGTTCTCGTTCGACGACACGCGTGACTGGTACGCACGGGTTGCGCAAGCGAACGGCGGCGATGCGTCGGATTTCGCGCGTTTCTATCCGGTGCCGGGGATGAACCACTGCTCGGGCGGGCCGGCGGCCGACCAGTTCGACCTGCTGACGCCGCTCGTGGCCTGGGTCGAGCAGGGGCAGGCGCCCAATGCGGTGGTGGCCACCGCGCGCGATGCGACGAACGCGGTGCCGAATGCGGACGTGCCCGCGTCATGGGGCGCGGGACGGACGCGGCCGCTGTGCCCGTATCCGCAGGTGGCGCGCTACAACGGGTCGGGCGACGTGAATTCGGCGGCGAGCTTCAGTTGTCGCTGACGTAGCCGTCGATGGGAGGCGGCCGGCGCATGCATTTGCGCGCCGGTCGCCTCACGTGTGCAACCGCTCACTTACTCGCCCGGTTCGACCGGCACCTCGAGCCCGACCTTCACGCGGCTCATGCTCACCAGCGTCTTGAACCGCTTCACGTTGTTGTTCGCGAAGAACAGCTCGCGCGTGAGCGCGTTGTACTGATCCATGTTGCGCACGGCCAGGATCAGCACGAAATCCCATTCCCCCGTCACGTAGTAGCACTGCTGGATCTGCGGGCAGCGCTCGAAGCTCCGCTTCATCGCGTCGAGCTGGTCGATCTGCTCGCTTTCGACCTCGACGTTGACGACGATCGTCAGCGGATGATCGACCTTGTCCGGCGCGACGACAGCGGTGTAGCGCTCGATCACGCCTTCGTCAGCGAGACGTTTCAGGCGACGGTTCACGGCCGCGGTCGACAGGTTGACGCGCGCGCCGAGCTCGCTTTGCGGCGTTTGCGCGTCGCGCTGGATTTCCATCAGCAGCTTGCGATCGAACGCATCGAGTGGGGTGGTCATGATGGCGCGTGAAGCCTCGAAAGAATGAGAAATTTTTGCGTGACGGCCGCCGATTTGGCGATTTTATTGATCCGCATGCGCAATATTATTTTTCGAACCGGCGGCGCGTGCAACCCGTGCGCGCCCGACCCGAACCGACTCACGGAGTGCTGCCCGCCATGCTGATCGCCAACCCCCGCGCCTCGCGCGTCGCCTATCCCCACGCGCTGCGCCGCGTGATGAACATTGCTTCGGCCGACGAAAGCGGCGCGTGGCTGTCGCACTGGCCGCTCGTCGGCAACGCGCGCACGCCGCTGCGCGCGCTGCCCGATCTCGCCGCGCGGCTCGGCGTCGCGAGCGTCAGCGTGAAGGACGAGTCGTGCCGCTCGCCGCTCGGCAGCTTCAAGGCGCTCGGCGCGCCGATCGCGCTGGTGCGGCTCGTGAAGCGGCTGCGACGCACGCAGGATCTCGATCCGCAAGGGCTCGTCACCGGCCGCTACGCGGCGGAGCTGGCCGACCTGACGGTGATCAGCGCGACCGACGGCAATCACGGCCGCGCGCTGGCCGCCGCCGCGCGTGCGATCGGCTGCGGGTGCGTGATCGTGCTGCACGCGCACGTCGACGCCGAGCGCGAACGCGCGATCTCCGCGTACGGCGCGCGGATCGTGCGCATCGAGGGGAACTACGACGAGTCGGTCGTCTGCGCGGCGCAGCTCGCGCAGGCGAACGGCTGGTATGTCGTGTCGGATACGTCGTACGACGGCTACGAAGCGATTCCGCGCGACGTGATGCAGGGCTATGGCGTGATTGCCGCCGAGGCCGCCGCACAGGCGGCGCAGGACGACGGGCGGCCGTTCACGCACGTGCTGCTGCAAGGCGGCGTGGGCGGCCTCGCCGCGGGCGTCGCGAGTTACCTGTGGGAGCGCGACGGCGTGCAGCGGCCGCACTTCATCGTCGTCGAGCCGCGCCAGGCCGACTGCCTGTACCAGAGCGCGCTCGCGGGGCGCGCGACCAGGGCGACCGGCAGCGTCGATTCCGTGATGGCCGGGCTGGCGTGCGGCGAGGCGTCGCCGCTGGCGTGGGACTTCCTCGAGATGTGCATCGACTACTTCATGCTGATCGACGACGAAGACGCGGTGCAGGCGATGCGCGGCCTCGCGGCCGGCAGCGACCGCGACGTGCCGCTCGTGGCCGGCGAATCGGGCGCGGCGGGCGTCGCGGGGCTGGAGGTGCTGATGCGCGACCCGGTGCTCGCGCGGCAGGTGGGGCTCGATGCGCATTCGCGCGTGCTGGCGATCAATACGGAAGGTGCGACGGCGCCGTCCGTGTACCTGCGCTGCGTCGGCGAGACGGCCGACGCCGTGCTCGCGCGGCAGCGCGCCTGGCTCGACCGCGCGGCAGTGGCGGCCTGAACGACATCACGACCGATCCCGATCGACCACGACCGACTACGACTGACGAGGCCAACACCATGGACGCAACCGAAGAAAGCACGCTGCAGGGGCAACTGAAGACCTGGCGCCGCCACTTGCACCAGCATCCGGAGACGGGTTTCGACGAGGTGAACACGTCGGACTACGTCGCGCGCATCCTGACGACGCTCGGGCTCGACGTGCATCGCGGGATCGGCGGCACGGGGCTCGTCGCGAACCTGACGGCCGGCACCGGCAAGCGCGCGATCGGCATCCGTGCGGACATGGACGCGCTGAACATCGCCGAGCACGCGCCGGGCCGCGAACACGCGTCGCGCACGCCCGGCAAGATGCATGCATGCGGGCACGACGGCCACATGTCGATGGTGCTCGGCGCCGCGCAACTGCTGGCCGAGCGCAAGGATTTCGACGGCACCGTGCGTTTCATTTTCCAGCCGGCCGAGGAGCATGGCCGCGGCGCGAAAGCGATGATGGCCGACGGGCTGTTCGAGCGCTTTCCGGTCGACGCGATCTTCGGCGCGCACAACATGCCGGGGATGCGCGCGGGCACGTTCTCGACGCGTGCGGGCGGCATCATGGCGAGCGAAAACAACTTCGTGATCAGGATCGACGGGCGCGGCACGCACGCGGCGCGCCCGCACATGGGCATCGATCCGATCGTGATCGGTGCACAGGTCGTGCTCGCGCTGCAGACGATCGTGTCGCGCAATCTCGATCCGGGCCAGCAGGCCGTGATCTCGTGCACGGAGTTCATCACCGACGGGCTGCGCAACGTGCTGCCGTCGACGGTGACGATCAAGGGCGATACGCGCAGCTATTCGCGAGACGTGCAGGCGCTGCTGGCCACGCGGATGCGCGAGATCAGCGAAGGGATCTGCCGCACGCACGGCGCGACCTGCACGTTCGAGTACACGCACGAGTTCGCGCCGACGGTGAATTCGCCGGAATGGGTCGACACGGCGGTGCAGGCCGCGGCGCAGGTCGCGGGCGCGGAGAACGTGGACGCGAACGTCCAGCCGATGATGATCTCGGAAGACTTCGGCGCGTTCTTGCAGGCGGTGCCCGGCAACTTCGTCTTCATCGGCAACGGCGAGGCGGCAGGGCGCGGCGGCGTGCCGCTGCATAACGCGGGCTACGACTTCAACGACGAGATTCTGTCGATCGGCGCGCGGTATTTCGAGGCGGTGGCGCGGCTCGCGCTGCGCGAGCCGCGCGGCGTGCGATGAAAGACGATCGCCGCTCACGGGTTGTCGAAACGAAGCGCGTGATCGGCGATCCGGGCCGCATGGTGTCGGAACGCGATGGTTTACCGGGTTGCCGTGTCGGAAGCCGAGTAAACCTTGCGCCCGCTGACCCAGGTCTCCACCACCGGGATGTCGCGTAGTTGATGATAGCTCCTCCCCGGCGTGGCCTGCAGGGGATCCTGTTCCAGGATCACGAGGTCGGCCTGCTTCCCCTCTTTCAACGAGCCGATCTGATGGTCCAGGTGGCATTGCCAGGCCGCGTCGATGGTCACCGCACGCAGTGCTTCGGCCGGGCTCAGGCGTTCGGCTTCATTCAGCACCGCCAGCTCCGGGTCGGCTTCCATGACGCGTCCGATTGCCTGGTCCATGTAGCGCAACGGCCCCAGCGGGGAGACGAAACGATCGCTGTGCAGGCTGATGCGAAGCCCTTCGCGCAGCGCCGACTTGCATCGATCGAGCTTCTGTGCGCGCTCTTCACCCAGAATCGTCTTCTGGAATGCGCGTCCCCAGTAGCCGACATGGCCGATCAGGAAACTGGGCGACACGGACAGCCGCTTCATCGTGCGCAGGTCGTCGTCGCCGAGCAGCGACGCATGCTCGATCCGGTGGCGCAACTCGACCGGTGCGCTGGCAGGTTGGGGCGAGACTGACGGCGGGGGCGGAACCTTGCTCAGCGCCAGCTGGTAGGCAGCCAATACGTTGGAGATGGCTTCATCGCCATTGGCATGGGTCAGGACCGGCCATTCGGCCGCGACGACTTCCTGCATGATCTGAGCCAGTGTGTCGACCGGGTTGAAGTTGAACAGGCCGTTCGGTCCCACGCCGGGAACGCTGTGTTCGGCGCAACACTTGTAGGGCTGGCGTTGCAGGCCGGTCAACCCCTGGTTGGAGCCGTCGGCAATCAGTTTCATGGCCCGGATGGTAAATAGCGCTTCGGGCGGGCTGTCCAGTTGGGGTTTGAATTGATTCAGCCACAATTGCCAGAGGTCGTTATTGCCGAACAATGCCGCGCCCACACGAACCGGCATCAAGCTCGTTTTCGCGAGCGTCTGCATCAGGACGACTTCGTAGAACCCGATTCCCATCCCCAGGCCGGCATCGAACAAGGTGGTAATGCCACACTTGTTCGCATCCTTCATCACTTCAAAAATCTGGTACAGCAGATCCACCGGCTTCGGCGGCGGCATGACTTTCATCACCAGGCCGACTTGCGATTCGGTCAGCACGCCGTCGGCGTTGCTCTCTTCGAGCCCGGCGGCTTGCAAGGCGGCGCTGTTGGCATAGCCGAGATGCCCGGACGCATTGACCAGGAACAGGCACATTTCCGTGCTGACCCCGTCCAGCCAGCGCTTGTCGATATCCAGCCATTCGCTCATCAGCGATGGGTCGACGCCAATGCCGCACACCCACTTTTCGCCGGACTTCTTCGCGTCGGTGATGGCATCCTCGAGTTGCTCGCGGATAAAGCGTTCGCCGTAGTCGCCGCGCAGCCTTTGATCGTCGAACGGTGACAGGTCCGTCCAGGGCTTGGTCTGGAACACCGCGCTGGGCAGGATATGCATGTGCGGTTCGATCAGGCCGGGAAGCAAGGTCTGATTGCCTTCGAGCTCCTGCTCGCGTGCTTCCGGGAATTTTTCGCGTACGCGTCGACGCACGTCATCCAGCGTCCCGGCGGCAATGACCTTGTGGTCGGCGATACCCAGCGCGCCGACTTGCAAGCTGGTGTCTTCCGGGTCCGGATAGATGCGTCCACCGTGAAAGATCACGGCTTCGGGCGCTCGATGCGCCGCGAGCTGGATCAATTCCTTGATCAGATCCTGCCATTCGTGTTCGCCCCGGCCAAGGGCAGTTGCGACCAGATGAGGGCTGCAGCATGCACATCCGAGCTGGTGTCGATGGAACATCATTGGCTCCTTTTTGGTTTTTATTGCATTGGATTGGTTCGTTGTTCGCTACAGACAATTTCGGAATTCTAAATATTGCAAAGAATAGGATGCCGGATAAGATCAATCGGCATCGGTGCGGCTTGCTTCGACAACCCCGCTGGCGAATGTCGCGGGTGCCGCATTCAACGCGATGGCGCCGAGGCCATGATGCGTCAATGCTGAATCGTATGTATAAACACGGCTTGCGTATGGATCAAGATCAAAATCCTTACACGTTCTGACGGCCTGCGGGATTCGCGATGGTCAACCTGAAGGTCACGCCGGGTGGCACGCCGGCTACGTTTGGAAGATCACCCGGGTCAGGCCGTGCAGCAGCGGCTTCGGCGAGATCAATGCGCTGCAGAACAGCAGGGACGCGCTGGCCCTGAACGGGCGCTACGCCGGTGTTCTCGTGTTGCTGTTCAAGCCCACTGCGGCGTCGGGCGATGGCAAGCAGATTGGGCAGTAAGCGGGCCCCCGAACCGGATGGCCCGCGGGGGGCGAACCGGACGAACCGGGCAAGCCGGCGCCCGCATTCGCCGGTTGCCTCACGCCATCAGATCAACTCGCCGAGACACGCGTCGAACTGCGCGACGAGCCGGTCGACATTGTCGGCCGTCGTCTGCGGACACACGAGCATCATGTTGTGGAACGGCGTGATCAGCACGCCGCGATTCAGCAGGTACAGGTGCACGATGTGTTCGAGCTCGCTGTCGAGCTGCGCGCCGGCGAGCGTGCCGTTGCGTGGCGGCACCGGCGAGAATTGAAACTCGGTGCGTGCGCCGATGCGCGTCACGCACCACGGCAGTTTGTGTTTCGCGATCGCCTGTTCGAGCCCCGTCGCCAATCGCGCGGCGAGTTCGAACATGTGCGCATAAGCCGCGTCGGTCGCAACTTCGGCGAGCGTTGCACGCATCGCATGCATCGCGAGCATGTTCGCGGTGAGCGTCGTGCCGATCCCCGAATGACCGGGCGGCGCGTTCAGCTTCGCCTGCTTCGCGCGTTCGGCGAATGCCGCGCTGAACCCGTACACCGCACACGGCACGCCGCCCGCGATCGGCTTGCCGACCACCAGCATGTCCGGCTCGAGATCGTGCGCGACCGCATAGCCGCCCGGGCCGCTGCTGATCGTGTGCGTTTCGTCGATCACGAGCAGCGTGCCGTGGCGGCGCGTCAGTTCGCGTGCCGCCTCCCAGAAGCCCGGATCGGGCAGCACCATCCCGATGTTCGTCATCGCCGGCTCGGCGAGCACGCAGGCGACGTCGCCGCCTTTCAGCGCCGCTTCGAGCGCGGCGAGGTCGTTGAATTCGACGACGCGCGTGTTCGCGAGCAGGTCGTACGACTGCCCGAGCAGGCTGTCGCGCTGCACGGGGCGGCCATCGACGAGATCGACGAACACGTCGTCGACGGTGCCGTGATAGCAGCCGTTGAACACCACGATCGTGTTGCGACCGGTGGCCGCGCGCGCCCAGCGCAGCACGAAGCGGTTCGCGTCGCTCGCGCTCAGCGCGAATTGCCAGACAGGTAGCCGGAAGCGCCGCGCGAGTTCGCGCGACACCCACGCGGCATCCTCGCTCGGCAGCATCGTCGTGTAGCCGCGCGTAGCCTGCTCGACGAGTGCTCGCGCGACGGGTTCGGGTGCATGGCCGAACATCGCACCGGTGTCGCCGAGGCAGAAGTCGGCGTAGCGGTGGCCGTCGACGTCGGTGAAGGTCGCGCCGCGCGCTTCTTTCACATACAGCGAGAACGGCGTCGACCAGTCCTGCATCCAGTGCAACGGCACGCCGAACAGCAAGTGCTCGGACGCCTCTGCGGACAGGGCGCGCGAGACCGGCATGGCTTCGGTGAATGCACGGCGCTCGCGATCGAACAGCGCGCGGGCGCGGATGAGGTCGACTCCGTGGCGGGAAGGCAAAGGCAGCTCCTGGGCTGTGAGGATGACGAAGACGATAGCGCGGAGCGCGGGGGGCTGAATAGAGGCGGAATTACCGAGGCGGACGCAGGTGCTCGGACGCGGCGATTCAATGAGGCGCACGTCGATGTGCGTGCAGCACGAAGACCCGGCTCATGTTTCCATTCGATTCAATTTGATTAGGAGATAGCAAAGGTAAATAAAAAGCGGAAATCGGCATAAAGGTTTCCATGTATTTGATTCCGGTTTTTCGCAACCTATCGTTGACGTATGTCGTTGCGTGAATATGTCCACATGGCTAGGTGAATACTGCCTTACGGGAGGGTGACGGCAGGGTGGGCAGGCCGGCGAAAGGACATTGCCGGCCCCATGCGTGCAATGGCGAAAATGGCATTCCACGGGGATATTTCATTCAAATTTCGAGATAATGAAATATCGAATTTGAATGGAATGGGCGGAATGTTTTGTCCGAAGCGAACCGCTCATGGGCGGTATTCGGATTTCACGAAACGGCCTGAATACGGAATAGAAAAATGAAGATCGGCAAATCCATCATCGCGGCGGGCGCATGCATTGCATTCACCGGCATCGCCCAGGCGGCCCCGACATCGCCGCACGCCGTCGTCAAGACGATCCGGCTGACGGCGCACATCGGCGACAGCCTGTTCGTGTCGACATCGGGCGATGCGGCCGCACATGGCGTGGTCGAGCTGAATGCGACGGGCGGCTCGCCGCAGACGTTCGGCGCAACGCTGCCGATCCGCGTCTACACGACGAATCCCGACATCCGCGTCGCGCTGCTGCAGCCGCTGAGGCTGTCGAACGGCCGCGACGACATGACCGACGCGAAGGTCGTGCTGACGGACAAGGCCGGCGGCGCGGACATCGCGCACGACGGCGCGCGCACGCTCACCCTGGTCAAGCCCGGCGTCAATGGCTACGACGAAACCCGCAACCTGACGATCAGTGCGAATGCGCCGGCTACGCGCGGGGCAGTCGCGGTCAACGGAAGCTACCGGGGCGATCTGGTGCTGATGTTCGAACCGGTCGCGTCGGCGGGGGACGATACGATCCCGGGCGGCGGGGCGGCGGGGCGGCGGGGCGGCGGTAGACAAGTAAGGATTTGGCCGGTCGGGTTGCTGCAATAAAAGTTTTTGCGCATAAACCGACAGCGGCACGACTGGCCGCTGTCGGGTTACATGGAAAGTTGGTGTGTGCTCACACTTGGCCTGTTTCGTTCGACGTGTGTTCGGCGCCGGTCCATGGTGGGCCGACGTCGCTGCGAATGACGGGAGCGCCGACGCGCGGTGCCTGGCGCTTCCCGTTCGCAGCAGCGGCACGCTACGCCAGCGTCTTGATCATGTGGTGTTCGTCATAGAACCGCCCATCGACGAACATCGAGCGCGGTTCCGTCCCGAACCGCACGAACCCCTGCGACGCATACAGCCGCTCAGCGGTGGTGTTGACCTCGTTCACGCACAGCATCAGCTGCTTGCAGTCCCATTCCCGCGCCGCGTGCGCGGTCGCGCTTTCGAGCAGCGTTTGCGCGATGCCTTGCCCGCGATACGCGGGATCGACGAACACGCCCCAGATCGTCGCCTTGTGCGCGATCTTCGCGCGCGCATCGCGGCGCACGCCGGTGATGCCGACGAGCGTATTGCCGTCGAACGCGCCGAACACGGCACGTTCATGGGTCGGCGTGATGCGCGTCGCGAATTCGTCGACCGGCACCTGCGATTCTTCGTCGAGCGTCGGCAGGAAGGAGGTGGGGGCGGTGTCGACCGCACGCAGGCGAACGGTCTGGAAACGGGCGGCGTCGGCCGCATCGAGCAGGCGGGTGGTGATCGTCATCGGGGGCGTTCCGGTTGATGGTCGTGCATGCCGGCGCGAGCCGCTGGGGCCGCGGGATGCATCGTCCTTATCGTAATAGGAACCCCGGTGTTGCGCGGCGACGTTCGGCACCGCCGCGTGATCGCATTCGGATCGTCAGATCGCGTCGCGCGGCCGCTTGGCATCGCCGTCGACGCAGCACGCGAGCACCTCGGCATCGGTGTCGCCGAGACTCAGGTACACGTGCCCGACCGCGCTGTCGAAATACAGGCTGTCGCCGGCGCCGAGCCGGTACGCATGGCCGTTCTCGAAGCGCAACTCCAGCTCGCCGCTCAGCACGAACACGAACTCCTCGCCGCTGTGCCGGATGTAGTCGGCGAAGTCCGACAGCTTGCGCGCGTGGATCCGCCCGCGCACGGGCACCATCCGCTTGCCGGTCAGGTCGTTCGCGAGCATCCCGTACGCGTAGTTCGGCGTGTCATAGACCATCTGCTGGCCGGCCGGCGTGAACGACGGCGTCATCGCGCCGGCGGGTGCGGAGCGGCCGAACATCGTGTCGAAGTCGAGCGCGAGCGCATGCGTGAGCGCCGCGAACTTGTCGTAGGTGAGCGCAATGTCGCCGCGCTCGGCCTTCGAAATCGTCGACACCGCGATACCGGAGCGCTCGGACAGTTGCGCGAGCGTCAGGCCGCGCGACTTGCGCGCGTCGCGCAGCCGCGCGCCGACCGTCTGGTGGTCGAGCTGCGGCGCGGCGTCGGTGGGCGGCGGAACGGGGACGGTGGCTTTGGGCATGCGGATACGGGGCGCGGCGTACGTGACGTGAATACGGGTTTTGTCGTATACGAGAATAAATTTTCTCGTATATGATAATTTTCGTCGAAATCGCCGATGATGGGCGTGACGGCCACTCTAGCATCGGACGGCGCGAAACTCGCGGGGCCGGTGCGGCCGGCGTGAACGACACGTGTGCGTATCGGCACAGCTCGCCCGTGCGGCGGTTGCCCGACGATTCCGTACACGGCAGCGGCTTTCCCAGCCATTTGTTTTCCCGGCCGGTCGCGGCGGGCCTTGCGAAGGTGCAAACCATCATGTCCAGTGAAATCAAACGTCTGCAGACCGGCGCACGCATGAGCCAGGTCGTGATCGCGAACGGCTTCGTCCACCTGGCCGGCCAGGTACCCGATACGGCCGGCGCGCCGATCGCCGTGCAGGCGACCGAAATCCTCACGCGCATCGACGCGCTGCTCGCGTCGGCCGGCGTCGACAAGACGCGCGTGCTGACGGCCAACATATGGCTCGGCGATGCCGCGCACTTCGACGCCTTCAATGCGGTGTGGGACGCCTGGGTGCCGGCCGGCCACGCGCCGACCCGCGCCTGTGTGCAGGCGTTGCTGATGAAACCCGGTCTCGACGTCGAGATCGCCGTGACCGCGCTCGCCTGACGCCGGCGCTGCGCCCCGAGGCACTCACGATGACATTCGACACGCTCGTCCTGGGCGGCGGCATGATCGGCGTGTCCGTTGCCGTGCACCTGCAACAGCGCGGCCTGTCGGTCGCGCTCGTCGACCGCAAGGCGCCCGGCAACGAGACGTCGCTCGGCAATGCCGGGCTGATCCAGCGCGAAGGCGTGTATCCGTATGCGTTTCCGCGCGGCTTCGGCACGCTGCTGAAATACGCGTGCAACCGCTCGCCCGACGTCCGCTATCACGTCGGCGCGCTGCCGAAACTGATTCCGTTCCTGTACCGCTACTGGCGCAACTCGCATCCGGCGCGCCATGCCGAGATCGCGCGTGCGTATGCGCCGCTGATCGAACACTGCGTGACCGAGCATCGCGCGCTGATCGGCGCGTCCGGCGCCGGCGCATTACTGCACGAAGGCGGCTGGCTGAAGGTATTCCGCACGGCCGCGACGCGCGATGCCGAAACGCGTGCCGCCGAGCGCTGGCGCGCCGAATACGGCGTGAGCTTCGACGCGCTCGATGCGGCCGCGCTGCGCGACGCCGAGCCGAACCTGAGCCGCGCGCTGGTCGGCGCGCTGCGCTACACGGGCTCCGATTCGATCAGCGATCCGCATGCGCTCGTGACCGCGTATGCGCGCCGCTTCGAGCAGCTCGGCGGCCGCATCCTCACCGGCGACGCGCTGACGCTGTCGGCCGCGAACGGCTGGCGCGTCGACACCGCGCAAGGCCCGGTCGACGCGCGCGCGGCAGTCGTCGCGCTCGGGCCGTGGTCGGACCTGCTGTGCGAACGGCTCGGCTACACGCTGCCGCTCGCGGTCAAGCGCGGCTATCACATGCATTACGCGGCGCAGCCGGGCGCGCGGCTGAACGGGCCCGTGCTCGATGCCGACAGCGGCTTCCTGATCACGCCGATGACGCGCGGCATCCGCCTGACGACCGGCGTCGAGCTCGGGCTTTGCGATACGCCGCCGACACCCACCCAGCTCGCCGCCGTCGAACCGGTCGCGCGCGAGCTGTTTCCGCTCGGCGCGCGCGTCGACGGCGCGCCGTGGCTCGGCCGCCGGCCGTGCACGCCCGACATGCTGCCCGTCATTGGCGCGGCGCCGCGCCACCGCGATCTGTGGTTCGCGTTCGGGCATGCGCATCACGGCTTCACGCTCGGCCCCGTGACCGGCCGGCTGGTCGCCGACCTGATGACCGGCACGCAGCCCTTCGTCGACCCGACGCCGTTTCGCGTCGAACGCTTTCTGCACGGCCGCTGAACCGGCGACCGTGCGCTGCAGCAGGGCGGCCGGCACACGACGCCGGCCGCTCCATCCAGCGGCAGGCCGACCCGGCTCGCCGCGACGATCAACGACTGGAGACAACATGCAACAGCACGCGATGCGGCGCGAACTCGGCGCGCGCATGCTGTCGAGCATGGCCGGCAACGGCCTCGCGCCGGCGTCGTTCGCGGCGCTGAGCGCAAGCGGGTCGCCGTCGCGCGCGGTGCGGGCGACCGTGCTGTTCATGTCGGTCGGCGTGGTGCTGAACTATGTGATTCCCGCGCGGGTGTTCGGCTGGCTGATGTCGTTCCTGTCGTTCCTGTCGTTCGACGTGGCCGTGATCTGGGCGATGATCGTGCTGACCCACATGCGGTTCCGGCGCGCGCTGGCCGCGCGCGGCGAGACGGTGGCGTTCCGCATGCCGTACGCGTCGGTCACGTCGTGGATCTGCCTCGTGTTCGTCGCGTTCGTGTTCGTGATGCTCGGCGTCGACCCGACGACGCGCGGGTCGCTGTATGCCGGCGCGGCGGTGATGGCGCTGATGGCGATTATCTATCGGCGTTCGCGACACCTGCAGGCGGCCGCGCGGTCGACGCGCGTCGGGCTTGGCGTCGAGCGGGTGTGACGCCGATACCCGGGGCACGGGTGCGGGTGAGCGTCGGAGTGATCGCGCGACGGGGGCGTTGAGGGCGAGGGTGTCGCGGAACTGCCGGCGGCGCGTGATGCGCGCCGCGTCGGCATGAAGAACGAGAGCGAGGTGCAACAGGCGCGCCGTCGCGCCGAACCGGTGCCCGACGCCAAACGCGCGACGAGGCGCCCGATCAGCTCAGGCGCACCGCATCGGAATCAATAACGCGCCAGTTGATTGCCGTTGATCTGCACGCGATCGCCCGGACGCAGGTTGCCCGGCGACTGCACGTCGAAAGAGCGCATCGAGCCGTCGCTGACCTGCACGTCGATCCGGTAGCTGCTCGGGCCCTGCGCGGCGCCCATCTGCTGGCCGATCTGGTTGCCGGCCACCGCACCGCCGAGCGCACCGATCACGGTGGCCGCATCGCGGCCGTGACCGCGGCCGAACTGGTTGCCGACCAGGCCGCCGACCAGCGCACCGACGACGGTGCCTGCGACGCCCGACGGGCCGACCGAGCCGTTGACCGGCTGGATGTTCGACACCGTGCCGTACTGCGTGCCGTAGCCGTTGCCGTACTGCTGCTGATTGCCGTACTGGTCATACGGCTGCGACCCGTATTGCTGCGGGTTGCCGTACTGGTCGTACGGCTGCGGCGCCTGGTTCGGATACGGTTGTTGCTGCTGCACGTAGCCCGGTTGCGAATACGCGGGCTGCGCGTAGCCGGGCGTCGCGTATTGCTGCTGCTGCGGATACCCCGGCTGCGCGCCGTAGTAACCCGGCGCGACGCAGGCGGTCAGCGGAAGCGCCGCGACGGCGACGAGCGAGGCGAACAGAACGGTCTTCGTGGAAGGCATGCGCATCATGATGATTCCTGCATCGGCAACGGGTTCGCCGACGAATGCCGGAACGGGTGGCGAACTCGGCGTGAGTATAAGGAATGGCCGGAGGCGCGTCCGGTGCGGCCGGGTAACAACGTGTAAAGTCTGTTGCCGCGTAAATCGCCGCGCGGGCGGGGCGCGGAAGCGACGCCCGGCAAGGGCGCGCGGCGGCCGCCTTCCGGTGATGCCGATGCCGCGCGGCCTTCGGTTTTTCCGTCGCTTTCCCCACGATCCCGCCCCATCGCCGTGCCAGGCCCGGCGGCCGCGCGCGCCGCGCATCGCGAAATCGAATGCGCGGCATCGCGACATTTAATTGGCCTCGGGCGACGGCGTCCGATATCGTGGCCGGATTCCCTGCCAACGGTCGCGCCGTGCCGGCTGCGGTGCCTTCCCCTGTCCGCGCCGGTGACGTGCCGCGACCGCCCCACATTCCGAGCCATGACCGATCGTCTCTTCATCAACGCCGTCGACGCCGGCGGCCAGCCCATCCACCTCGTCGTCCGTGACGGCCGCTTTGCCGCGATCGGCGCCGATTGCGCCGCCGCGCCCGGCGCGGAAACGATCGACCTCGACGGCCGCGTCGTGCTGCCCGGCTTCGTCGACGGCCACATCCACCTCGACAAGAGCTTCGTCGGCGATCGCTGGGTGCCGCACGAACCGGTCGGCACGCTGCGCGAGCGGCTCGCGGTCGAAAAGCGCCAGCTCGCGGCCGCGCCGCCGATCGTCGAGCGCGCGAATGCGCTGATCGCGCAGGCCGCCGCCTTCGGCACGGTCGCGATGCGCAGCCACGTCGACGTCGATGCAACGACGGGCCTGTCGAACCTGCAGGCCGTGATGGCTGCACGCGAGCAGTGGCGCGGCATCGTCGATATCGAACTGGTCGCGTTTCCGCAGGCCGGCGTCGTCACGTGCCCCGGCACCGCCGAGATCCTCGACGCGGCCGTGCGCGAAGGTGCGGACGTGGTCGGCGGGATCGACCCGACGACGCTCGACGGCGATGCGGACGGCCAGCTCGACATCGTGTTCGGCATCGCCGAGAAGCGCGGCGCGAAGATCGACATCCACCTGCACGAGCCCGGTGAAACGGGCATCGCGCAGTTGCTGCGGATCGCGGCGCGCACGCGCGCGGCGGGGCTCGGTGGCCGCGTGAACGTGAGCCACGCGTACGCGCTCGGCCAGGTGAGCGATGACGACGTGCAACGCACCGCGGCGACACTGGCCGACGCCGGCGTGTCGATCCTGACGAATGCGCCGGGCGACTGCGCGTTTCCGCCGGTGCAGGCGCTGCGCGACGCGGGCGTGCACGTGTTCGCGGGCAACGACAACATCCGTGACGCCTGGTGGCCGTACGGCAATGGCGACATGCTGCAGCGCGCGATGATGGTCGGCTATCGGTCGGGCTTCTACACCGACGAAGCGCTCGGCATTGCGCTGGACATGGCGACGCACGCTGGCGCACGCGTGATCGGCAAGGACAACTATGGAATCGCAATCGGCTGCGATGCGACGTTCGTCGCGGTGCGTGCGCCGAACGCAGCGGCGGCCGTCGCGGGCGTGCCGGCCGAGCGCTGGGTGTTCCGTCGCGGCGAAAGCGACACCGGCGCACCATTCGCTCCCGCGCTGCGCTTCACGCGCTGACCGACCTGAGCGATGGCACGGCACGCGCCGTGCTGCCTTCGCATTGACTGCACTGATTGCACTGACCGACCCCACCGGACCCGACATGACGAACCTGCTGATCCGCAACGTCCGCCCGAACGCCGACGCCGCGCTCGACATCCTAATCGAAGGCGATCGCATCGCGCGCGTCGGCCCGTCGCTCGACGCGCCCGCCGGCTGCGCGATCGAGGACGGCGCGGGTGCGCTTGCACTGCCCGGCCTCGTCGAAGGCCACACGCACCTCGACAAGACGCACTGGGGAATGCCGTGGTATCGCAACCAGGTCGGGCCGCGCCTCGTCGACCGCATCGAGAACGAACGCCACTATCGCGCGACGAGCGGGCATGACGCGGGAGTCGCGTCGCTCGCGCTGGCGCGCGCGTTCCTCGCGGCCGGCACGACGCGCATCCGCACGCACGTCGACATCGACACCGAAGCCGGGTTGCGGCATCTGCATGGCGTGCTCGCGACGCGCGATACGCTGCGCGGGGAAGTTGAAATCCAGATCGTCGCGTTTCCGCAATCGGGCGTGCTCAAGCGGCCGGGCACCGACGCACTGCTGTCCGAAGCGCTTGCCGCCGGTGCCGATCTGCTCGGCGGGCTCGACCCGTGCGCGATCGAAGGCGATCCGGTCGAGGCGGTGGACGTGCTGTTCGCGATCGCCGAGCGCCACGGCCGCGGGCTCGACCTTCATCTGCACGAGCGTGGATCGATGGGCGCGTACTCGCTCGACCTGATCCTGCAGCGCACGGCTGCGCACGGCATGCAGGGCAAGGTGACGATCAGCCACGGGTTCTGCCTCGGCGATATCACCGAACGCGAGCGCGATGCGTTGCTCGCGCGGATGGCCGAACTCGGCGTCGGGCTCGTCACGACCGCGCCGGCGGCGGTGCCCGTGCCGCCGGTGGCCGCGTGCCGCGCGGCGGGCGTGACGGTCATCGGCGGCAACGACGGCGTGCGCGATACGTGGACGCCGTATGGGTCGCCCGACATGCTCGAACGCGCGATGCTGATCGGCATGCGCAACGATTTTCGCCGCGACGATGCGCTCGAAGTCGCGCTCGACTGCGTGACGCACGGCGCGGCGCGCGGTTGCGGCTTCGACGGTTACGGGCTGCAGCCGGGCAGCCGCGCGGACGTCGTGCTGGTCGACGCGCTGACGTTCGCCGAGGCTGTCGTTGCGCGGCCGGTGCGGCGGCTCGTCGTGTCGTCTGGGAAGATCGTCGCGCGCGACGGCGCGCTGATCTGAGTGAAGCGTGAGCGCAGCGTCGCCCCCGGTATGATCGGGTTTTCAGCGGGATTGCCCGGGAGACGACGATGCGACGCACGACAGCGGCACGGGCCGCACGATGGATGGCGGCGGCCCTGTTCGCCGTGACCACCGCGCACGCGGTGGCGGCCGCGCCAACGGACGCACAGCAGGAAGCCAACCGGCGGACGGTGCTCGCGTTTTACGAGAAAGGCCTGAACGAGAAGGATGCCGACGCCGCGCTCGCGTACGTCGGTGATCGCTACGTGCAGCACAACCCGAACGCGGCCGACGGCCGCGACGGCTTCCGCAAGTTCGTCGCGTTCCTGCGCGACAAGTATCCGCAGTCGCACAGCGAGATCAAGCGCTCGTTCGTCGACGGCGACTACGTGATCCTGCACGTGCATGCGGTGCGCGAACCGGGCACGCGCGGCAGCGCGATCATGGACATCTTCAGGCTCGAGAACGGCAAGATCGTCGAGCATTGGGACGTCAATCAACCCGTGCCCGAGCAGGCCGCGAACGGGAACACGATGTTCTGACGCTTACCGGGCGCGCGGGCGTGTCGACGCGCCCGCTGTCTCGTCGCAACGGCCGTGCCGCGGCGCCCTGCACATTGCCGCCGCACCCGCCTTCTTGCTACTCCTCCAACTCCAGCATCGTCGCCAGCGCCTTCGTCAGTTCGCTGACCATCGGGTCGGCCGTCGGCCGGTGCAGGATCGCGATGTCCATGTGCTCGATCGGCGCGAAGCCCTGCTTCGCGGTCAGCACGACGTGCTCGTCCGTCACCACGCGCGCGGGCAGCACGCTGATGCCGAGCCCGTCCGCGACGGCGGCCTGGATGCCGCTCAGGCTCGACGTCGTGAAGCTGATCCGCCAGCGGCGGCCGCGCTCCTCGATCGCCTTGATCATGTCGTCGCGATAGAGCCCGCGCGGCGGAAACACGACGATCGGCACCGGGTCGAGATCGATCGACGGATGCTTCGCGCTGTCGATCCAGCGCAGCTTCTCGGGCCAGCGCACGACGGCCTCGCGGCTGTCGCGCCGCTGCTTGATCAGCGCGAGGTCGAGTTCGCCGCGGTCGTACGCGGCGCTGATGTCGCGGCTCAGCCCGCACATCACTTCGAGCTTCACCTGCGGATGTGCGCGCTTGAACGCCGCGAGCGCGTGCGTCGTGCGGCCCGCCGCGAAATCGTCGGGCACGCCGAGCCGGATCGTCAGCGCGACCGTGGCGCCCGACAGCGCTTCCAGCATCTCGTCGTTCAGCGCGATCATGCGGCGCGCATAGCTGAGCACCGTCACGCCCGCGTCGGTCGGCCGCACGTCGCGCGTGCCGCGGTCGAGCAGGCGGTGCCCGGCGATTTCCTCGAGCCGGCGCACCTTCTGGCTGACCGTCGACTGCGTCGAATGCAGGCGCGCGGACGCCGTCGTGAAGCTGCCGCAGTCGGCGACCATCACGAGCGCGCGCAGCAGGTCGAGGTCGAACAGGGGTCTATTCATTTCTGCACTTTTGCGGATTCGAACATTTCATTTCCAAATGCGTGCGACGACTTTTAACATGGCCGGACGGAGTGGGCAATCGCGGTTTCGCCGGACGCGGCGCGGCGTTACGGGGTGCTGGAAGCGATCCTGCTCGCCGCGCGGGTATGGAGTGGTCAAGCGGAGGCCGGCGGCAATCAGGCGCCGAAGGGATCACCGGTGGCGTGATTTTTGTTCGGGTGCGCCATTGGGAAGTTTCTGCAGGAATGCTTCGGCCAGTTCGACGCAATAGTCGAACGATGGCGAATAGCCGAGTGTCTGGATGTCATCGAAGCGTGCCCGTACGAACGCCCGACGCTCGTGCAGCAGGCGCAGAAACGTATCGCGATGCCGGACGAGGAATGCACCGGCTGCCGTCAGGCTCTCCGGTTCACGCTCGATGACCAGGCACAGATCGAACAGGTCCCGCGCGGTCGGTCGATCGCCACGGTGCCACATTTTCTTGGCGACGATCTCCGCGGAAGTCTCGACCTTGACGACGTGATCCATCAGCATCCATTCGTCGTAGCCGGGAGACATCAGATTTCGGGAGACCACGAAGTCGATTTCGCCGTCGGGCAGCAGGAGCTTCACGAACCCGGCGTGTTCCTCGTAGTTCGTGGCGATGTCGGCTGCAGCGTCGCTGATGCGGGGATTCACGTACCCGAGATACTGCGGATCGGGTACGAAGATGTCGACATCTTTGCTGACGCGATGGCCGTGGCGCAGCATCAGGACTGTGCCACCACCAAAAGTCCAGAATGGATTCGACGTGCCGTGCTTCCGTATCTCTTCGATCAGTGCCAGCGCGTGACGGAAAAGACCTTGCCATGGGCCGTCGGGCAAGGTGGATGGTGCCGTCATGCCCATACCTCCCGGTACAGATGAAGATCCTTCGACCATGCGGCGAGGTTTTTCCAGATGGTCCGAAGGGGCGTGCCTGAGCGCTCGGCGGCTTCCTCGGCGGCTTTCACCACCACCGGCAGCGGCACTTCGTCGAGGATGACGGAAAACTGCGATTCAAATCCCGTCGGAATCCGTCCGGTAGCCAACGCGTCGGTCAGCAGTCGTTCGGTCAATTCACCCTTGTAACTGACGTTGGAACTCACAACGGCCTTGAAGAGACCGTTTTGCGGCTGCCGCGGTAGTGCCAGGAGCTCAATGCCGAGCACGCTGAGCAGCGGAATCAGCTTGTTGACGCCGAGATCCTTGACCTTGCCCGATTCGAGCTGGTTCACGGTGAGGCGAGACAATCCGGCGAGCTTGGCAAGTTGGGCCTGCGTGAGGTCGAGTTCCGCCCGCCGTTTTGCGACCGCCTGACCAATTTCATAGAGTTGCATGGCGACCTCCTGCCGTGGGTACGGCGATCTTCGATGTAAGGTATATCTTACATCTTTGAGCGGATTTTCGTTGTCGGAGAATTCCGTCGTGGTCTAGGGCGCACCGCCCACACCGCTGGACACGCTCGGTCAAGACCGTGGGGAGATCGCCGCTATAGACATCGTCACCCTACAGATATCGGGAAAATCACGCCCTGTGGCGGGCGTGCGTCGTGCAGGGTAAACACCGCAAAGAGCCAGAAAAATCCCGCCAGAAAGCCATGTTTTAAGCGCAACCCAATTTTTCCTCCCTGATTTTGGCCCCCGCGCACCCGCTATTCACCCCACCCCCGTTTCCCCCGCTTGCGCTCAAAAATTGAGCGGTCTAGACTGCATCGCAGTTTCATCGAAGTCCCTGTCTTTCGCGCACCGCGCCGGGCGATCCGGCGCATCGCTCCCCACCGGACGCCGGCGTTCGCCCGCCGCGTCGAGACCTACAAGGACGCACCATGAACCGCATTGCAAAGCTCCTCGTTACCGCGCTCGCGTTCGCGCCGCTCGTATCGTTCGCGCAGGACACGTCGACGATCCGCTGGGGCATCGACCCCACGTATCCGCCGTTCGAGGCGAAGCAGCCCGACGGCTCGCTCGCCGGCTTCGACATCGACCTGCGCAATGCGATCTGCGAGCACCTGCATGCGAAGTGCGTGTGGGTCGAGCAGGGCTTCGACGGGATGATCCCGGCGCTGCGCGCGCGCAAGTTCGACGTGATCATGTCCGCGATGACGGCCACCGACGAGCGGCTCAAGCAGATCGACTTCTCGAACAAGCTGTATGCGTCGCCGGGCGCGCTCGTCGCGCCGGTCGGCTCGACGCTGCGGCCGACCGCCGCGTCGCTCGCGGGCAAGCGCATCGGGATCGACCAGGGCACGACGCAGGAGGCGTACGCGAAGGCCGAATGGGCGACCAGGGGCGTGACGATCGTCTCGTACCAGAACCAGGACCAGGTGTACCAGGATCTCGTCAACGGCCGCCTCGACGCGACCTTCCAGGACAAGACGCAGGCCGGCTACTCGTTCCTGAAGACGCCGCGCGGCAAGGGCTACGCGTTCGCGGGCCCCGACGTGACCGACGTGCGGATTACCGGCTACGGCGTCGCGATGGGGGTGCGCAAGGGCGACGAAGCAATGAAGAAGCGGCTGAACGACGCGATCGTCGCGATTCGCGCGAACGGCACGTACCAGAAGATCGCCGCGAAATATTTCGACTTCGACATCTACGGTGCGAAGCAGCAACTGACTTCCGCACCGTGAATCAGTGATTCCGTGATTCATTCCATCGACAGGCACACCATGACGAGTATCCAGGACCGCGTCGCGCAAGCCGTGACACCCGAACTGATCGCCGCGTTCCGCGAGGAAGGCGCGGTCTGCATCAAGGGCATCTTCTCGCCCGACGAAGTCGCCGCGCTGCGCGCCGGCATCGACGCGAATCTCGCGCACCCGAGCGAGCGCGCGAAAGTCGCGAGCCGACCCGACGATCCGGGCTGGTTCTTCGAGGATTTCTGCAACTGGCAGCACAACGACGCGTATCGCGACTTCATCGTGCGCTCGCCGGCGCCGTCGGTCGCCGCCGCACTGATGGGCACCGAGCACGTGCGGCTGCATCACGACCACCTGCTCGTGAAGGAGCCCGGCACGCGGCAGCGCACGCCGTGGCACCAGGATCAGCCGTACTACAACATCGAAGGCGACGACAACGTCAGCATGTGGATTCCGGTCGATCCGGTGCCGCTCGAATCGACGCTGGAGTTCGTCGCGGGCTCGCATCTCGGGCCGTGGCTGATGCCGCGCACGTTCATGGACAAGGAGGCGAAGTGGTTCCCGGAAGGCAGCCTGGCTGACCTGCCCGACATCGAAGGCGACCGCGCGGCATTTCCGATCCGCCACTGGGCGCTCGAGCCCGGCGACATGGTGTGTTTCCGGATGCTCACGCTGCACGCGTCGGGCGGAACGCAGAACCGTCGGCGCGCGTTCTCGATCCGCTTCGTCGGCGACGACATCCGTCACGCGCCGCGCCGCTGGAAGACGTCGCCCGATTTCCCGGGGCTCGCCGAGCAACTGCCCGACGGCGCGCCGCTCGATCACCCGCTGTTTCCGGTCGTGTGGTCGCGCGGCGCGGGGCAGGCCCGCGCGATCTGACGCGGGCGGGTGGTCATGACGAACGCGGCGGCCGTTTCCTGACGAAACGACCGCCGCGCGCTTTTGTACTTGGGGAAAAGGATCAGGTCGGGTGGCGTCCGGCGCCCGGCTTGAAGCGCGAGCCGAGCCGGTAGCGGTTGCCCGGATGCAGGAAGTGCACGAACGTGACGGGCTGCCCGTTGGTCCAGGTGCGGCGCGTGAGCGTGAGGCAGGGCTCGTCGGCGCGCATGTCGAGCAGCCGCGCCTGTTCGCCGGTCGGCAGCGACGCATCGACGACGTGTTCGATCTCCAGTTCGTCGTGCGACACGTTGTTGAACAGGTACTCGGACGGCGGTTCGACCTGGAAATCCTGGTCGATGAACCCGGGCGCGGCGGCCGGGTTCACGTAGCGATCCTCGAGCTGGATCGGGCGGCCGTTTTCCTCGTGCACGCACACCACATGAAACACCGGCGTGTTGACCGGCAGGCCGAACGCGGCCGCGACGTCGAACGACGCGGGTTCGCTCGACTGGCTCAGCACGCGGCAACGATATTCGTGCCCGCGCGCGCGGATTTCGTCGCGGATGTGCGCGATCATCAGCAGGTTCGACTGCGGCTTCACTTCGGCGACGAACGTGCCGACGCCCGCGATGCGCTTCAGCACGCCTTCCTCGGTCAGCTCGCGCAGCGCGCGGTTGACCGTCATGCGTGCGACGCCGAACTGGGCGGCGAGATCGAGCTCGGACGGGATGCGATCCCCGGGGCGCCAGTCGCCCGCTTCGACGTTCTGGCGAACGAGCGTCTTGATCTGCTGGAACGGTGCGGTGGCCTTCGTGACCATCGGGGATCCTTGCGCGAAAAGGTGACGATGCTAGTCGTCGTGACTGACGATGACCAGGATCTCCGCCTGCGCGGTGCCGAGGCTGCGCGTGCGGTGCGGGATGAGTGCGTTGAAATAGACTGAATCGCCGGCCTTGAGTTGCACCGTCTCGTTCGGAAATTCGATTTCGACGCGACCCTTGTGCACGAACAGGAATTCCTCGCCTTCGTGCTCGCGGAACGTCGACGCGACGAATTCGTGCGGCGGATGCACGACGAACGGCAACATCTTCTTCGGCGCGACGCCGGCCGCGATGCTTTCGAAGCGGTGGGCCTGGCTGTCGGCTGCCGCGCCCATCGCCGTGCGCTCGCCGGCGCGCGTGACCGTGATCAGCTCGCGGTTGTGGCTTTCCGAGAACAACTGCTCGACGTCGACGTTCAGTGCCTTCGACAGCTTCAGCGCGACCGCGATCGACGGCACGCTCAGGCCGCGCTCGACTTTCGACAGGTAGCTCTTGGTGAGGCCCGTCTCGTCGGCCAGCACGTCGAGCGTCCAGCCCTTCTGTTTTCTGAGCAGCTTCAGGCGAATCGTCATGGGGCGCCAGGTGTCCTTCGAAAAACCGATTGTAACGCATGACACAAAGTGTCCTGTGGTGTATTGTGTGTCATGTGTTGCCGGGAAAGCGGCCGCGAACGGCGCGACCGACCCGATCCATTCAGGAGGTGAACATGGCGGAAACGCTGAATCTGACGAAGGAGGCGCTGGTTGCGCTGGCGGAGCGGCGTCTGGACAACGCGGTGGGCGACAGCGGCTGGTCCGCGCGGCAGAAGCTCGCGCTCACGTGCCGGATCCTGTTCGACGCCGGTCACGATTCGGGCCTGGCCGGGCAGATCACCTGCCGCGCCGGCGACGCCGGCACGTACTACACGCAGCGGCTCGGGCTCGGTTTCGACGAGATCTCGGCGGCGAACCTGCTGCGGGTCAACGAGGATCTCGACGTCGTCGACGGCGAGGGCATTCCGAATCCGGCCAACCGGTTCCATACGTGGATCTACCGCGAGCGCCCGGACGTGAACTGCATCATCCATACGCATCCGGCGCACGTCGCGGCGCTGTCGATGCTCGAGCAGCCGCTCGTCGTGTCGCACATGGATACCTGCCCGCTGTACGACGATTGCGCGTTCCTGAAGGACTGGCCCGGCGTGCCGGTCGGCAACGAGGAGGGCGAGATCATCTCGAAGGCGCTCGGCAGCAAGCGCGCGATCCTGCTGTCGCATCACGGCCAGCTCGTGGTCGGCAAGACGATCGAGGAAGCCTGCATTCTCGCGCTGCTGATCGAGCGGGCCGCGAAGTTGCAGCTGCTCGCGATGGCGGCAGGCGAAATCAAGCCGGTGCCGCCGGCGCTGGCGCGCGAAGCGCACGACTGGATTTCGAAGCCGAAGCGCGATGCGGTGACGTTCGACTACTACGCTCGCCGGGCATTGCGGACGCATCAGGATTGCGTCGCATGAGCGGACGATTCGTCATTCTCGTCCCAGATCATCATTGAGGAATACCTATCGTGTCCATTCTGCTGAAAGGCATCATTGCCTACCCGGTTACGCCGTTCTCCGCTGACGGCGGCGTCGACCTCAAAGCGCTTGAAGCGCTGATCGAGCGGCTGATTGCCAACGGCGTCCACGCGATCGCCCCGCTGGGCAGCACCGGCGAAAGCGCGTACCTGTCCGACACCGAATGGGAGGCGGTCGCCTCCGCGTCGATTCGCGCGGTGCGCCGGCGCGTGCCGACCGTCGTCGGCATTTCCGATCTCACCACGGCGGGCGCGGTGCGCCGCGCGCGCTTCGCGGAACAGGCCGGCGCCGATGCGGTGATGGTGCTGCCGGTGTCGTACTGGAAGCTCGCCAACGACGAGATCGTCGCGCACTATCGCGCGATCGGCGCTGCCATCGGTATTCCGATCATGCTGTACAACAACCCCGCGACGAGCGGCGTCGACATGTCGCCCGACCTGATCGCGACGATCTGCCGGACCGTCGACAACGTGACGATGGTGAAGGAGAGCACCGGCGACATCGGGCGGATGCACCGGCTCGCGCAGCTGAGCGACGGCGCGATCCCGTTCTACAACGGCAGCAATCCGATGGCGCTCGCCGCGCTCTCGGCGGGCGCGGCCGGGTGGTGCACGGCCGCGCCGAACCTGAATGCGGCGTTGCCGCTGGCGCTGTTCGACGCGATGCAGGCGGGCGACCTGACGCGCGCGAGGACGGTCTTTCATGCGCAGCTGCCGCTGCTGCAGTTCATCGTCAACGGCGGGTTGCCGGTGACCGTGAAGGCCGGCTTGCGCCTGCGCGGCTTCGATGCCGGCGAACCGAGAAAGCCGCTGATGCGGCTCGGCGACGCGCGCACGCGTGAGCTCGAACGCCTGCTCGCGGCGCTCCCCGACGGTGTGACGACATGAGCGATACGGCACGGCCGCTGATCTCGGCCGCCATCGGCGCGGTGCGGGTCGGCAAGTGCCGGCCGCTGGCCGGCACGCCGCACGCCAGCGCGATCGACAAGCAGCCGGTCGGCGCGCGTCTGTGGCTGGGCACGCTCGGCTTCGCCGGCGACGAGCAGGCCGATGCGCGGCATCACGGCGGGCCTGACAAGGCGGTGCACCACTATGCGCACGATCACTATGCGTGGTGGTCGGCGCAGATCGGCCCGCGCGACGTGCTGGCGCAACCGGGCGCGTTCGGCGAGAACCTGTCGACGCACGGCGTGACCGAGCACGACGTGTGTCTCGGTGATGTGTTCACGTTGGGCGGCGCCGTGCTTCAGGTGTCGCAGTCGCGGCAGCCGTGCTGGAAGCTGAACGCGCGCTTCGATCATCAGCGGATGGCCGCGCTCGTGCAGCAAAGCGGCCGGACCGGCTGGTACTACCGTGTGCTGCAGGAAGGCTGGGTGGAATCGGGCGACGTGCTGACGCTGCATGAGCGCCGCCACCCGCAATGGCCGCTGGCGACGGTGCTCGACGTGCTGTACCGGCGCACGCTCGACATGGCCGCGCTCGATGCGCTGTGTGACGTGCCGAACCTGCCGCCTGCCTGGCGCACGATGCTCGAAAGGCGCCGGACGAAGCGGCAAGTCGAAGACTGGACGAAGCGGCTAGAAGGGCGATGATGCGCCGCGTGCCGCGTGCCTCAGTGGCTCGGCAGTTCCCGCACGTCGGCGATGGGCACCGAGCCGAATGCGTCGCTCAGCGCATAGCCGATCAGCTGACGCGCGGCTGCCTCGGGCGTCGCGAGTGCGCCGCTCGACTTCAGCTGGTCGAATTTCTCGCGCATCGGGAAGTTGTCTTCGCTGGTCGAGCGGATCGTCGCCTGCATGCCCGTATCGACGACGCCCGGCGCGACGCTGCAGATCCGCAGCGCGCGGTTCGCGTCGAGTGCGACTGCGCGCGCATGGTGATCGAGTGCCGCCTTGGTCGCACAGTAGACGCTCCAGCCCGCGTACGCGTTGCGTGCCGCGCCGCTCGACACGTGCAGGATCCGGCATTCGGTCGTGGCCGATGCCGATTGCGCGAGCGCGGCCGACAGCATCAGCGGCGCCGCGACGTTCACGCCGACCGCGCGTGCGACGATCGCCGGGTCTTGCGCAGCGAGCGGGCCGATCGGATCGACGATGCCGGCGTTGTTGAACAGCAGCACGATCGACGCGCCGTCGACGAAGCTGCGGAGCGTGTCGCCGGCCAGCCAGGCCGCGACGGCCGACGTATCCGACAGGTCGAGTTCGATTTCGGCGAAGCGGTCGCCGGCTTGCGACGCGAGCGACGGATGGCGGCTGCGCGACACGCCGAGCACGCCGACGCCTTCCAGCAGCAGTTGTTCGGCGAGCGACGCGCCGAGGCCGCGCGTGTGTCCGGTGACGATGGCGCGTACATGCGGCGCGGAAGAGGATGCGGTCATGGTGGTGAGCGGGTCGAAGAGGTGAACGGGATGAGTGGCGTCGACGTGCGGGGCGCATGCGTGGCGGCGTGGCGTGCGGGACGGACGATGCGTGGTACTGCGTGCTAAGGCGGTCGCGCGGCGCCGCAGACGTCGGGGTGACGCCTATCGTAG
This sequence comes from Burkholderia sp. Se-20373, assembly GCF_017104705.1. Lineage (NCBI taxonomy): Bacteria > Pseudomonadati > Pseudomonadota > Betaproteobacteria > Burkholderiales > Burkholderiaceae > Burkholderia > Burkholderia sp. Se-20373. The sequence goes on from NZ_JAAGPH010000053.1 coordinate 29,082, forward strand.
CGCTCGCATGCGGGGCGTGCAAACGCCGCCGCGCATGCGGACGCGGAATCCGCTGTGCCGTGCGTATCCCACGCCGCGTGGCACCCACTCGCCGATACGTTGGACGAAAGCCTGCTGCGGCAAGTGCGCGCGCCGGCGCGCCGCGCGGCGCCGGGCCACGCGACGCGAGCTATCATATGGCTCGCCCGTGCGCGATGCCGGACGGGCCGCGACCGTTTCCCTTCACTGCTGCACGCTGCGACGCCACACATGAACACCACGCCGGATACGCCCACGCCACGCGCCCTTCGCGAACTCACGCCCCTCGAGGCCCGCATTCTCGGTGTGCTCGTCGAGAAACAGCACACGGTGCCGGACACCTATCCGCTGTCGCTGAATGCGCTGACCGCGGGCTGCAACCAGAAAACCGCGCGCTCGCCGGTGATGAACGTCAGCGAGGATGAAGTCACGACCGCGCTCGACGGCCTGAAGCACCTGAGCATCGTGATGGAAGGCAGCAGCAGCCGGGTGCCGCGTTTCGAGCACAACATGAACCGCGTGCTCGGCATTCCGAGCCAGGCAATCGCGCTGCTGACGATCCTGCTGCTGCGCGGCCCGCAGACGGCCGCTGAGTTGCGCCTGAACAGCGCGCGCCTGCACGGTTTCGCGGACATCTCGTCGGTCGAGGCGTTCCTCGACGAACTCGCGGCGCGTGCGCAGCCGCTCGTCGTCCGGCTCCCGCGTGCGCCGGGCGCGCGCGAGAACCGCTGGATGCACCTGATGTGCGGCGAAGTGAACCTGGCCGACTTCGCGAGTGCGGAGGCCGGCGGTGCGGATTCCGTGCCGCCTTCCGAATTCGAAGCGCTGAAGGCCGAACAGAAGCGCCTCGCGGATGAAGTGGCGCGGCTGAATGCGCTGGTTCTGCGGATGGCCGGCGAACTGGGCATCGACGTCGACGCGCAAGGCGCGTCCTGACATCAGCGGCTGCGGTGCGTATGCATCGCCCGGCCCCGTCGCCACACGGCCGGGCCGGTGCGCGATGCGGGCACCGCCACGCACCGCCGCGTTACTTCAGCTTGACACCCGGTACAAGATAACGCGAACCGCCCGGTTTCAGGATCGGCGCGAGCGCCGCAAAGGGCGCATCGAGTTGCGGCCCGAGACAGGCGCCTGCCGCGTGGCCAATCCCTGATACGACGAACGACAGCTTGCCGGGGGCATCGAGCTCGAACGCCAGATATTCGGGGAACACGTCGGCGCACGACAGCGAATCGCCTTTTCCGTCCGTCACTTGTAGACCGTGTGTGGTCTTGACGCGTAATCGCGTAATGAAACTCGCTAGCGCAGGGCTCGTTTCCGGATTGCCGTCCTTGCCCACCGCGGTTGCGTCGATCACGCGGTTCCAGTCGAGGTACGCGCCGCGCAGCAGGTCGAACGTGACAGGATCGTAGTGATTGTCCGGGTACGCGCCGCCGCAGAACAGGCTGCCCGATTCCACGATACCCATCGCCGCACGCGACAGCCACGTGACCGTCACTTGCTCGTCGTCGTAGCCGCCGAGCGATCCGGATGCCGACCCGTCGTCGTTATAGCGCGTCGATGCGCATTCGAGCGCCGCGAGATTCATCTGCCAGTGCCGTTGTTCCAGCAGATGGTTGACCCGCGCCATCACGGCCGGATCGGGGTATTGGCTCAGCCGCGGATATGCGAGCACCGTGCGCGGGTCGCTCCACATCCGGTACGCAACGGTGCCGTCACCGATCTCGGGGCCCACCGGTCGTGCATGCCCGGCAAGCTTCAGCGTGGCATACGGCGCGTGTTGCATGTCGATGTCCGCGCTGCGCGCGATGCCGCTGCCGACACCACTTCCGGACACGGCAGTGATCGCTTCGACGGCACCGGGCGCAACCGCGTCGGGATCGTACTCCGCAACGCGCCGCAGCGTGAAGTTGCGCGTCTTGCCGGAGCGCGCATCGGTCCAGCGGCCGCGATAGCCGGCCTTGTCCCGCGTGCCCTGCCAGGTGGCCGCGGCATGATCGAAATTGGCCTGCTCGCGGAATCCCAATGTCGTGCGCGCGTCGTCCGGCAACTGCGTTCGCACGAGCGGCTCGGTCAATTCCGCGGGCGTGCCGTGCAGCGGAATGTCGATGCCGTGCTGCGCATAGAAGTAGCGGCCCGAGATTGAACCATCCGCAGCCGGTCGATCGTCGAGTTCCATCACGACGGCGCCGGCGCCTTGCAGCGTTCCTTCGTAGACCGTGCGCGGCGCGGCATCCACGCAGCCCGCGCGCAGCGCGATCATCACCAGCACGATCCGGATCAGCGGGCACATCACCAGCGGCACCCGGTTTGTTCGGACGCGTCGACGTCCAGTACCCTGCCGAACGCGGTCTGCTTGCCGGTGCGCGCGCTGGTGTAGGTCATCGAATAGATCATCGCGCCTTGCGACATCATCTCGTACCGCCCGTTGATCCTGCCGTCGACCATCTCGACCCAGGTCGTCGTGAACTGGTGCGGGCGCCCCTCGGCGAGCACTTCTTCGTCCACGTGCTCGACCACCAGCGGCAGCGCCGTTTTCGCTTTCGCATAGCGGACCATGGCGCCCGACCAGTCGACGGCGTCGTCGTAGTAGGTGCGCATCTCGAAGCGCACGGGTTTGTCGCCGTCCGACTTGAAGCAGTACACGTCGGTGGAGACCTTGGCGAACGCGGGCAGCGACGCGCAGAGCAGCAGGGTGGCAGAGATTTTTTTCATGATGAGCCGGTGACGAATGAAGTGCGGCATCAACCTAGCACGATCCGCGTCGCGCCTGCATCGACGAGCCGGAACAGCAGATCCTCGACGGCCGTCTCGGGCGCGGAGCCGAGGTCCGCATTGACGCGCCACCCCTGTTCCGTGCGAACCGGTTCCGACAGGTAGTGAGCGATGCCGTGCAGGCCGTCTTCGGCCGGCGTGTTCTCGTCGTCGACATCGAACCACGCGAAAAACCACGCTTTGAACGCGTCGACGGCCGCGCTTTCGTCGAGACCGCCGGCCTCGATCGCGGCCCAGTCCCACACGAACGGGCGGATCGACACGGCCGCTGTTTCGAGGTCGAATTCCAACGGCTCGAACGCCAGCTGCGTGGCGGAATCGACCATCGCCGGCTGACCCGCCGATTTGCCTTCCGTGGCGATGAGGTCGGCCCGGCACGGCAACGCGAGCGGCCCTTCGGTGGCGAGCGTGCCGTCGGCCCGCCGGTAGGCCGGTTCGACGATCACGGCCGGTTGTGCCGCCGCTTTCGCGAGCAGGTCGGCATACGGTTGGCGAATGGCGTGGAGCAGTTCGGAGACGGTCATCGTGGCGTATCGGTTGGGTAGGGAGCGATCGGTTGCAGACAGCCGGTGTGGGGCGCGGCCGGCATCGCACGACGTGGCTTCGGTACCGGACAGCCGTGATCGTACGGCACTTCGACAATACGAGGACAGTCGGCCGAATGGCCTGCGCAACCCGCATCGCGCGGCGACCGATTTAGACGTTTACCTTCAAACAATCGAAAACGCCCGTCGAGCGCGCGCTCGTTGTGCTTCAATTCATCCGGTTTGTAGTCCTACTAAAAATTACAGGTTCAGAACAGGCCGGATTACTCATTCACAGGAGACAGTCGATGGCTCGGAAACGGTTTTGAAGCGGCACACGCGATGGTCTGCAACACCGCGAACTTCCTTCGATGAAAGCAGGTTATCCCAGGGGCCTCAACCATGTCCTCGAGACGTTTCATGATGGCCGCGGCAGCGATGTCCGCCGCGTTGGCCATCACCGCGCCGGCAGCCAGCGCCGCCGCGCCGACCGTATCCGACCCGTTCTACACGTACACCGGCACCACGCCGTTGGCATCGATTCCACCGGGCACGGTGCTCAAGACGCGCAACGTTACCTATCACGTGGCCGGCATCCCCACCGCGCTGACCGCGCAGCAGTTGCTGTATCGCACCCTTGACGCGCTGAACCAGCCGGTCGTCAACGTGACGTCCGTGATCCGGAGCCCGGTCAGCAACGGCCAGGCCATCTCGTACCAGTCGGCCTACGATTCGCTGAACCCGTACGACGAGCCGTCGCAGGTGATCGCCGGCGACCGTGACGTGACCAAGATCATCAACGTCGGCACGCTGCTCTACAGCGCGGAATCGATTCCACTGTCGACGCTGCTGCTGCTCGGCTACAACGTCATCGTGCCCGATACGGAAGGCCAGACGGCCGACTTCGCCGCCGGCCCCGAATACGGGATGACGACGCTCGATTCGATCCGCGCGGCACTCAACACGCCGTCCACTGGCCTGAATCCGTCGAGCAAGGTCGCGATGATCGGCTATTCCGGCGGCGCGATCGCGACGAACTGGGCCGCGCAGCTCGCGCCGAGCTATGCGCCCGAGATCAACAGGCAGCTCGTCGGCGCGGCTGAAGGCGGCGTGCTGGTCGATCCCGCGCACAACCTGCGCTACGTCGACGGCAGCATCGTGTGGGGCGGCGTGGCCGCGGCCGCGCTGGCCGGGCTGTCGCGCGGCTACGGCTTCGACCTGACGCCCTATCTCAGCGATACCGGCGTCGCCGTGTTCAAGGACATCCAGAGCCAGTCGCTCGCCTACATCCTGCCGAAGTACACGGGGCTGCACTGGGGCACGCTGTTCAAGCCGCAATACGCGAACGACATCAACAGCATTCCCGTGTACGTGACCTATGCGAACAAGGTGAATGCCGGTCTGGCCGCCTCGCCGACGATCCCGATGTTCATCGGCCAGGGCACGGCGGGCGCGCTGGACGGCACCTTCAGCAGCCAGGTGGGTGACGGCGTGATGATGGCGTACGACGTGCGCGCGCTGGCGCAGAAGTTCTGTGCCGGCGGCACGCCGGTCACGTACAACGAGTATCCGCTCGAACATGCGGGCGCGATCGTGCCGTGGGTTGCCGGCATGCTGCCGTGGCTCTACGACCGCTTCAACGGGAAGGCCGCGCCGAGCAATTGCTGGCTGACGTCGCTGCTGCCGAGCAATTCGCTGGCGCCCGAGACGCCGCACTAGCCGCCACGCCGCGTATGATGCGGCGCGTGGCCGGGCGACCCTCCGCGGGTCGCCTTTTTCTTTTCGCCTGTTGATCTCCGTCGCGCTGCCGTCATGCAGCCGCGCCCGTCCCCCCGCCGCAACCCGCCACCGTCCCGCCCGGGTGCCATAATCGAGCCTGCCCATCATTCCAGACGTCCCCCGGAGAATCACCATGCAGAACCTCGACAATCCTTCCCACGATCGCGAGGTAGGCAGCGCCGACGCGACGCAGGACACCACGCGCATCGACGACGTCCGCATCGGCGCCGTGCGCCCGCTGATTTCGCCGGCGCTGCTGCTGGACGAACTGCCGGTGCCGGCCGCCACGCAGACGCTCGTCGAGGATACGCGCCGTGCGATCGGCGACATCCTGCACGGCCGCGACGACCGGCTGCTGCTCGTCGTCGGCCCGTGCTCGATCCACGATCACGACCAGGCGCTCGATTACGCGCGCCGCCTGAAGATCGCCGCCGATGCGCTGAAGGACGACCTGCTGATCACGATGCGCGTCTACTTCGAGAAGCCGCGCACGACGGTCGGCTGGAAGGGCTACATCAACGATCCGCGTCTCGACGGCAGCTTCCGCATCAACGAGGGGCTGCGCGCCGCGCGGCAACTGCTGCTCGACATCAACGCGCTGGGCCTGCCGGCGTCGACCGAATTCCTCGACCTGCTGAGCCCGCAGTACATCGCCGACCTGATCGCGTGGGGCGCGATCGGCGCGCGCACGACCGAGAGCCAGAGCCATCGCCAGCTCGCGTCGGGCTTGAGCTGCCCGATCGGCTTCAAGAACGGTACCGACGGCGGCGTGCAGGTCGCGTCCGACGCGATCGTCGCCGCGGCCGCGAGCCATGCGTTCATGGGGATGACGAAGATGGGGATGGCCGCGATCTTCGAGACGCGCGGCAACGACGACGCGCACGTGATCCTGCGCGGCGGCAAGAACGGCCCGAACTACGACGCCGAGCATGTCGAGGCGAGCTGCGTGGTGCTGCGCAAGGCCGGCCTGCGCGAGCAAGTGATGGTCGACTGCTCGCACGCGAACTCGAACAAGTCGCACGACCGGCAGATCGACGTCGCGCAGGATCTCGCGCGGCAACTGTCGCAGGGCGAGCAGCGGATCGTCGGCGTGATGGTCGAGAGCCATCTCGAGGCCGGGCGCCAGGACCTGAAGCCGGGCGTGGCGCTGAAGTATGGCGTGTCGATCACCGATGCGTGCCTGAGCTGGACGCAGACGGAGCCCGTGCTCGACGTGCTGGCGGAGGCGGTGCGGCAACGACGCGCGCAGTCGCGCAACGCGTGACGAGGGCGAGGTACGCGATTCGCTGCGGTGTCCGTAATGTCTCCATGGCAAGAGGCGCCTGACCGCGGCTGCGTCATCACGTCCGATGCAGCGTTTTGCGAGTGGCGCTAACATGGGCCGGTGTGATGCGTCGTACAGAGGCCTTTTCGTTTCACACGGCGCATGCACGGAGGCGGCTTGGCCGGCCGCCGACACCGACAACAACCGAACCGGAGTACATGACAGCATGGCTTTCTACAAGACCCTCATCGCAGCAACCGTCCTCGCCTCGAGCGTCAGCGCGCACGCGCAGATCGCGGGTGCGCAGCCGCTCAGCGTGACCGTCGAGCAATCGCAGGCGCTGCTCGAAGGCTGGAGCGTGAAGAAGAGCGTGCTCGGCAAGGCCGTCTACAACGACGACAACCAGAAGGTCGGCACCGTGCGCGACCTGATCGTCGCGCCGGACGGCTCGGTATCGGCGGCGATCGTGTCGGCCGGCGGCTTCCTCGGTGTGGCGGCGCACGACGTCGCGGTGCCGATCGCGTCGCTCGACGTGCGCAGCGGCAACATCTACCTGCCGGGCGCGACGAAGGATGCGCTGAAGGCGACGCCCGCGTTCCAGTACGCGAAGGTGCCGTCGCCGCCGAAGCCGAAGAAGGTCGACGACAAGCACTGAGCCAGCACGGATTGGCAAGGCCCGGCGCGCAACGCGCCGGGTATTTTGTTTGCGGTCAGCCGTTCGACGGATCGTCCGGCGGCGCGAGCGCCACGACGTGGCCGATGCCTTCGTGCGCCATCTTCGTATAAGGGCTGAAGCGCTCCGTATTGCGGACGAGTTCTTCCGCCACCGTGCGCTCGACGCCCGGCAGCTGCACGCGAATGTTCGCGTTCAGCATGAACAGCCCATCCACCGGATCGCGGCAGAAGTCGACCGATGCACTGACCGACGCGCCGGCGATCGACACGCCGGCCCGCGTGGCGAGCAGGCTCAGCGCCCCGTGAAAGCACGCCGCATAGCTCGCGGCAAACAGTTGCTCCGGGTTCGGGCCGTCGCCCGGCCCGCCCAGTGCGGACGGCAGGCGCAGCGCCACATCGAGGCGGCCGTCGTCGGAACGCGCGACACCCGATGCGCGCCCATGCTCCGCCGCCCCGCCCGTAACGGTCACCGTCGTCGAGTAGAGCGTCTGCGGTTCCCGCCCGCGATACTTGTCGAGCAACGAGAGCGGCGGCGGCCGTAGCGGCGTCATGGCGTGCGCGATCCTGCGGTGCGGCTCAGCGCGCGGGCTGGTTTTTTTTGAACCACGTATCGAAGGTCGTCGCACCGAGGCGGGCGCCGGGCCCGGGGACGAGCGTGTCGTCCTGCAGCAGCGCACCGAAGTAATCGGCGCCCGCGTCCCTGACCACCGTGCGCGGATCGTGCGTGATCTTCAGGAAATGTTCGACCAGGTCGGCGATCCGCACCCGATCGGGGCCGCCGATTTCGGTGATGCCGTTGCGCGGTGCGTCGAGCGCGACATCGGTGACGGCGGCCGCGACGTCGTCCGATGCGATCGGCTGGAAGAACGCGGTGGCCTGCCGCGTGGTGTCGCCATCGGCGCTCGCCTGTGCAATCGCGCCGACGAATTCGAAGAACTGCGTCGAGCGCACGATCGTGTACGGCACGCCTGCTGCGCGGATCAGGTCTTCCTGGATGAGCTTGCCGCGGAAATACGCGCTTTGCTGCAGGCGGTCGGTGCCGACCACCGACAGCGCGACGTGATGGCGCACGCCCGCCGCGCGTTCCGCGGCGAACAGGTTGCGCCCGGACGTCTCGAAGAATGCCTTCACGGCCGCTTCCTCGAACGACGGCGAGTTCGCGAGATCGACCACGACGTCCGCGCCCGCCAGCGCGTCGCCCAGCCCAGCGCCCGTGATCGTATCGACGCCGGTCGACGGCGCTGCCGCCATGGCGTCGTGGCCGCGCGCGATCAGGTTCCTGACGACTTTGCTGCCGATGAGGCCGGTACCACCAATCACCACGATCTTCACGATTGCTCTCCTTGAACGGGCGCGCGGGAGGCGCGCCGCCTGAATCGGTCGAAGCCGGTGTGCATCGCATTCGCGCGCGTGCGCCGGCACCTTGCCGAATGGTGTGCAACGATGCCCGCACGCCGTTCGATCAGCCCGCATCGTATGCAGATGCCGCGCGATCCGGTAGAGCCCCGCAGGTGCTCATGGTGTTGCTTCGAATGCATCAATCGACCGTTTCCAGCGGCGCCGTCGTCATCATCGTGGTCATCGTCGTCAGGCATTGCAGGTCGCGGGCGCGCGTCTGTTCGATCATGTAGTCGATGAATACGCGTATGCGTGTCGGCAGGTGCTTGCGGCTCAGGTAACAGAGGTAGTGTCCGCCGTCGTCCGGCGCGTGCTGGCCGAGGCAGCTCACCAGCTGCCCGTCGGCGAGCAGGTCGCACACCTGGTACGCGGGCAGTTGCGCGATGCCGAGCCCGTCGAGCGCCGCACGCACGACCAGATCCATGTCGTTGAAGGTGTGATGCGCGGCGAGCTGGCGCTGCTGCGCCAGCCCGTCGATCTTGAATTCCCATTCCGCCGCGCGGCCCGACGCGGTGCGCAGGTTGATGCAGCGATGCTGCGCCAACTCGTCCACGTGACGCGGCAAGCCGTGCCGGTGCGCGTACGACGGCGACGCGCAGACGATCATCTGCATCGGAATCAGCTGGCGCGCGACGATCGCGCTGTCCTCCGTGCGGCCGTCGCGAAACGCGACGTCGATGCGGTCGGCGGAGAAATCGGCCGGCCGGTCGTTCAGCAACAGCTCGAGCGTGATGTCCGGATACTGCGCGTGGAAATCGCGCAGCAGCGGCGCGATGATCTTGCGGCCGAAGCCGGGCGTCGAGCCGATCCGCAGGTGTCCGCTCGGCGGGCCGCTGCGCAGCTCGCGCATGTCCTCGAGCGCCTGCGCGAGCTGTTGGATGCCGGGCCGGCAGTTTTCATAGAAGAGTTCGCCTTCGCGCGTCAGCGACATGCTGCGCGTCGTGCGCTGGAACAGGCGCGCGTCGAGCCGGTCCTCGAGCCTCTGCACATGGCGGCTGACCGACGAGCGGCCGACGCCGAGGCGATCGGCGGCACGGGCGAAGCTGCCTTCGGTGACGACGGCCAAGAAGGTGACCACGCCGGCGTAGCAGGTCGAGAAGCTGCGTGCGAACGGATCGTCGGCGTCAGGGGGGCGGATGGAAGTATCTGGCATGAAGGTGCTGGAGTCGTGGTGTCCATACGCGGCTAGACGTTTCAGCACAGCTGCCTGTGACACCGTCCGCTATCTTTTTTTTAAAAGAGGGACGCGGCGGCGGGCGGGGAAGGCTATTTTTCCAGCACGAGCACGAGCACGAGCACGAGCACGAGCACGAGCACGAGCACGAGCACGAGCACGAGCACGAGCACGAGCACGGGCTTCGATGGCGCGCGATGCGCGCACGTCACCCGGCGGTGCAGGTTGCCGCGATCCGGGCGAGCTTGTCGGGGTTGCGCTGCACGAGAATCCGGACGATGCGCGTGCCGTCGGTCTCGAACGACATCGCGGCGTCGAGCTGTCCGTCGATGAAGCGCAACAGGGCCCACTGGCCGTTGAGCACGACGGGCCGCATCTCGACCCCGCTGCCGTGGCGCAGCCACGTCGCATAGAACAGTTGTGCGACACGCCGGTTGCCGACCATTGGCCTCGGAAGGCTCTGGACCTTGCCGCCGCCGTCGCCGATCAGGATCGCGTCCTCGGCGAGCAGCGCCTGGATCGACGGGAAGTCGCCCTGCGCGAGCGCGTGCGAGAACGTCTGCAGCAACCGGTGGTGCGTTTCGCGCGCCACCGCGTGGCGAGGCGAATCGTCGTCGCGCAGCCGGGCCTTGGCACGGCGGACGAGTTGCCGGCACGCGGCTTCGGTCTTGCCGATCGCGTCGGCGATCCGGTCGTAGTCGATCTCGAAGATTTCATGCAGCAGGAAGGCGGCACGCGCCTCCGGCGTCAGCCGTTCGAGCAGCAGCAGGAACGCGACCGACACGTCGTTCGCGCGCTCGATCATTTCCTCGGGCGTGGCCGGTGATGCGTCGAGTTCCGGCTCGGGCAGCCAGATCCCGGTGTATTGCTCGCGCCGGATTTTCGCGGCGCGCAAGCGGTCGATCGACGTGCGTGTCGTGACGGCGACGAGCCACGCCTCGGTGTTCTCGATCCCGGCGCGTGCCGTGTCGTGCCAGCGCAGCCAGACGTCCTGCACGATGTCCTCGGCGTCCGCGATGGAGCCGAGCATCCGGTACGCGATCTTCTGCAGACGCGGACGCAGTGCCTGGAACGTGTGTGCGTCGTCGGCCGTCACAGCCACACCCCGCTGAACCCGAACGCGACCGGCCCGCTCAGGAGCACGCTGCCGGCGCCGTCCCAGCGCACCGTCACGTCGCCGCCGTCGCACTCGACCCGCACGGTCTCGTCGAGCAACCCGCGCCGGATGCCGTTGACGACCGCCCCGCACGAACACGATCCCGAACCGAGCGGCACGCCGCCGCCGCGCTCCCAGATGCGCAGGCGAACATGCGTGCGATCGATGACCTGAACGAAGTGCACGTTGGTTTTCCGCGGAAACAGCGGATGCGTTTCGATGGCCGGGCCGAGCGCCGCGACATCGATCGTGCCGAGATCGTCGACGAAGAACGTGCAGTGCGGATTGCCCATGTTGCACGCGGCCGGCGCGCCGGGCAGCGGCAGCGCGAGGGTGTCGAGCGCCTCGGCGAGCGGCACGTCCTGCCAGCCGGTGAGCGGCCTGCCCATCTCGACGGTGATCAGGCCGTTCGCCTCCGTCGAGCACACGAGATACCCGCGGGGAGTCCGCAGCACGAACGACGACAGGCCGGTTTCCCGCATCAGTTGCCACGCGACGCCGCGCGTCGCGCTGCCGCAGGTGTCGAGCGGCGTGCCGTCCGCGTTCCAGAACGCGACGCGGGCCGCCGCGTCGTCGCAGTCCGACACGACCGCGAGCTGGTTGAAGCCGATGCCGAAACGCCGGTCGCCCATGCGCCGCACCAGATCCGGGACGATGTGGCGCGCTTGATCGTGCGCCTGACCGCGCAGGTCGACGATGGCGAAGTCATCGCCATTCGCGTTCATCTTCTGAAATCCGAGCGGCATGACAGTTCCGGAAGGGAGGCAGGCGAACACTGTACGTGGCTCGCCGTTCGCGATCAATCGCCGCACGAGGTCGTGCCCGCGCCACGCATCTACGTAATTCTACGTAGCTCCGCATACGTAGTTATCCGCTTGTAAGCGGCACCGGTCGCGCGGAATACTACGGCCCATCGCCCCGGCCTCAGCGAGACCGCGGCACGACGCATCGACGTCACGTGTGTGCGGCACCCTCGCCGCATGCCATCTAAAACCACATTGGAGACCAGGAGACGCCATGAATCGGGCTTCCAGTACCCTGCTCTGGATTGCGGTCGCGCTGCTCGGCGCGTTCGCGTTCGGCACGATCGCACTCGCACACGGCGAGCGCGTCAGTGCCCTCTGGATCGTGATCGCCGCAGTCTGCGTGTATCTGATCGCGTATCGCTTCTACAGCCGTTTCATCGCCAGCAAGGTCATGCAGCTCGACGGGCTGCGGATGACGCCGGCCGTCAAGTACAACGACGGCCTCGACTACGTGCCGACCAACAAGTACGTGCTGTTCGGCCATCACTTCGCCGCGATCGCCGGCGCCGGCCCGCTCGTCGGGCCCGTGCTCGCCGCGCAGATGGGCTACACGCCCGGCATGCTGTGGATCCTGGCCGGCGTCGTGTTCGCCGGCGCGGTGCAGGACTTCATCGTGCTGTTCATCTCGACGCGCCGCGACGGCCGCTCGCTCGGCGATCTCGTCAAGATGGAGCTCGGCACGGTGCCCGGTGTGATCGCGCTGTTCGGCGCGTTCCTGATCATGGTGATCATCCTCGCGGTGCTCGCGCTGATCGTCGTGAAGGCGCTGACCAATTCGCCGTGGGGCACGTTCACCGTCGCCGCGACGATTCCGATCGCGCTGTTCATGGGCGTCTACACGCGCTACATCCGTCCGGGCCGCATCGGCGAAGTGTCGATCATCGGCTTCGTGCTGCTGATGGCGTCGATCGCGTTCGGCCAGCACGTGCACGATTCGCCGACGCTCGCCGCGTGGTTCACGTTCACGGGCACGCAGCTCACGTGGATCCTGATCGGCTACGGCTTCGTCGCATCGGTGCTGCCGGTGTGGCTGCTGCTCGCGCCGCGCGACTACCTGTCGACCTTCCTGAAGATCGGCACGATCCTCGGCCTCGCGATCGGCATCCTGGTCGTCGCGCCGGAACTGAAGATGCCCGCGCTGACGAAGTTCGTCGACGGCACGGGCCCGGTGTGGTCGGGCAACCTGTTCCCGTTCCTGTTCATCACGATCGCGTGCGGTGCCGTGTCGGGCTTCCATGCGCTGATCTCGTCGGGCACGACGCCGAAGCTGATCGACAACGAAACCAATGCGCGCTTCATCGGTTACGGCGCGATGCTGATGGAATCGTTCGTCGCGATCATGGCGCTGGTCGCCGCGTGCGTGATCGAGCCGGGCATCTACTTCGCGATGAACGCGCCGGCCGCCGTGCTCGGCTCGACGCCGGAAGCGGTCGCCAACACCGTCACGCAATGGGGCTTCGTGCTGACGCCCGACATGCTGACGCAGACCGCGAAGGCCGTCGGCGAAACGACGATCATCGCGCGGGCGGGCGGCGCGCCGACGCTGGCCGTCGGCATGGCGCACATCCTGCACCAGGTGATCGGCGGCGAAGCGATGATGGCGTTCTGGTATCACTTCGCGATCCTGTTCGAGGCGCTGTTCATCCTGACGGCCGTCGATGCCGGCACACGCGCGGGCCGCTTCATGTTGCAGGACCTGCTCGGCACGTTCCACCCGGCGCTCAAGCGCACCGAGTCGCTGCCGGCGAACCTGGTCGCCACCGCGCTGTGCGTGGCCGCGTGGGGCTACTTCCTGTACCAGGGCGTGGTCGATCCGCTCGGCGGCATCAACACGCTGTGGCCGCTGTTCGGCATCTCGAACCAGATGCTCGCCGCGATCGCGCTGGTGCTCGGCACCGTCGTCCTGTTCAAGATGAAGCGCGAGCGCTATGCGTGGGTGACGATCGTGCCGACCGTGTGGCTGCTGATCTGCACGCTGACCGCCGGCTGGCAGAAGATTTTCGACGCGAACCCGAAGGTCAGCTTCCTCGCGCACGCCGCGAAGCTGCAGGCCGCGGTGGACGAGGGCAAGGTGCTCGCGCCGGCGAAGTCGATCGCGCAGATGAAGCGGATCATCTTCAACGACTACATCGATGCGGCGCTGGCCGGGCTGTTCATCTTCGTCGTCGTGGCGATCGCGGTGTACGGCGTGATCGCCGTGCTGCGCGCGCGCCGCGAGTCGAAGCCGACCGTGCGCGAGACGCCGTACGAAGCGATGCCGGCCGCGCAGGCGCTCGGCAGCGGACGTTAAGGGGAGGCCGCGATGTTCAGCGATCTTGGCAGCGACCTGCGCAGCGCGGGGCGTTACCTCGGGCAGGCGTTGCGGCTGATGGTCGGCCTGCCCGACTACGACACCTACGTCGCGCACATGCGCGCGACCCATCCGGATCGCGAGCCGATGACGTATGAGGAATTCTTCCGCGAGCGTCAGAACGCGCGGTACGGGTCGGGTGCGGGGAAGTGCTGCTGAATCGGGCGGTCCAGGCCGTTCGGTCATCGAAAGGGAAGCGCCGCGATGCATGTCGCGGCGCTTTTTTCTTTGGCGGGCCGGCGGCGTGCGTCGCCGCTTGCCTGAGCGCAGCACGGCAAATTCCGCCGGCCGGTATCATAGGGTTTCCTCTTTTCCCGATGGACCCGCAGGAGAACACGTCGTGCATGTCGGTGAGCGTTTCAACAGCATTTCCCATCTCGTCGGCGCGGTGCTGTCGGTGGTCGGCCTCGTTGCGCTCGTGACGATGGGCGCGCTCGAAGGCGATCCATACAAGGTGGTGAGCTTCAGCGTGTACGGCGCGATGCTGATCCTGCTCTATGCGATCTCGACGCTGTATCACAGCGTGCGCAACCCGCGCCTGAAAGCGATCCTGCAGAAGTGCGACCACTCGGCGATCTACCTGCTGATCGCCGGCAGCTATACGCCGTTCACGCTGGTCACGCTGCGCGGCCCGTGGGGCTGGTCGCTGTTCGGCGTGAGCTGGGGGCTGGCCGTGTTCGGCATCGTGCAGGAGCTGACGCTCGGGCGGCGCACACGTCTGCTGTCGATGATCCTGTACGTGGCGATGGGTTGGCTCGCGCTCGTCGCGGTGCGTCCGCTGATCCATGCGCTGCCGCCGGTCGGTACCGCGTGGCTCGTGGCCGGCGGCCTGATCTACAGCGCGGGGATCTACTTCTTCATCAACGACGAGCGCATCCGTCACGGGCACGGCATCTGGCATCTGTTCGTGCTGGCCGGGAGCCTGTGCCAGTTCGTCAGTGTCGCGATGTATGTCGCGTGAGCGACGGGCGGCGTCGAGGCAATGACGGCGCGCCGTGCCGCCGCGCGTGCACCTGCCGGAGCATGCGTTACCGGCGCGTGGCGGCCCGTAGCTGCGTGGCCGGTTCGCCGGGTGTCGGTGTCGGCCTCGCAGTGATCCACCACGTCGCGGCGGCGAGCGCCGACAATCCGGTCGCGATGCCGAGCGCCACCCGCATCGCCGCCGGAAACGGCTGCAACGTCGCGATGCACGCACCGAAAATCGCCACCCCCAGCGCCGATCCGCTCTGGCGCGCCGCGTTCAGCGCGGCTGCCGCCACGCCGGCGCGGCGCCGGTCGACCGTCCCGAGCGCCGGCGACGTCGCGGCCGGCGAGATGAATCCCGATGCGAAGCCGATCGCGAGCATCGGCGCGATAGCGAGCCACGCGGGTGTCGTCGCGCCGATGCCCGTCATGCCGAGCGCGCCGGCCGCATAGAGCGCGAACGCCGCGCACATCGTGCCGCGCGCGCCGAAGCGTGCAACCAGCCGGCCTGAACCCAGCCCCCCGAGCGCGACCATCGCGGTCATCGGCAGGAACGCGAGCCCCGTGTCGAGCGGGCTCGCGCCGCGGACCTGCCGATAGAACAGGCTGAGCACGAACAGCAGGCCGTAGAACACGAACGCCGACGCCATCGACACGAACGTCGAGCCGGCGAACAGCCGGTTGCGGAAGAACGCGAGCGGCAGCATCGGTTCGCGGCGCCGCGCTTCGATCGCGATGAACGCGCTCCACGCGACGACGCTCGTTGCCGCGCCGCCGACGATCGGCGTCGAGCGCCAGCCGAGCGACGGGCCTTCGATCAACGTGCCGATCAGCGCCGCGATCGCGACGACGGCCGCGGCCTGGCCGCCCCAGTCGAAATGCCGCGATGCGTCGCCATCGGCGCGCACGACCGAGCGGCCGAGCCAGATGCCGGCCAGCCCGAGCGGCAGGTTCACGAAGAAGAGGCTGCGCCACCCGAACAGATGGATCAGCAGGCCGCCGATCAGCGGGCCCGACGCCATCGCGATGCCGCCGCAGCCCATCCACAGGCTGATCGCCGACGTGCGCGCGGCCGGTTCGGGGAACGCGCGGTTGAGCAACTCGAGCGAGCAGGGCACCAGCATCGCGCTGCCGACGCCTTGCAACGCGCGGGCGATCGCGAGCGCCGGGAGGGTCGGCGCGATGCCGCACAGCGCCGACGCGGCGACGAATATCGCGAGCCCGGCGATATAGACGTCGCGATCGCCGAGCCGGTCGCCCAGCGTGCCGCCCGTCATCAGCAGGCTCGCGAAGGCGAGCGTGTACGCGTTCACGATCCACTGCAGGCCGGCCACGCGGCTGCCGAACGTATGCGCGATGTCGGTGAGCGCGACGTTGACGATCGACGCGTCGAGCAGCACGAGCGTGTAGCTCACGCAGGTCGCGGCGAGCACGCGGCGGGCCGCGGCGCGATTCGGCACGGCGGCCGTCATGCGCGGTCGGGTACCGGCGTGGCGGCCCGCAGCGCGAGAAACCCGACCCATCCCCAGTACACGCGATGATGCGCGATCAGCCCGTCGCGCAGCTCCATCACCTCGACGAGATCGACCTGGTCGCCGTCCGGCGTGGCGCGCGGATATTCCCACGTGAGCTGGCGGCCGTTCGAGAAGAACAAGCCGGTGCGGTACCAGCGCCCGAGCGAGTTGCCCGGATTACGCAGGGCCGCCGCGAAGAACGCGCCGATCGCGGCCTTGCCGTGCAGCACGCCGGCGCCATGATCGGGCAGCGTGACGACGATCAGCGGCGTTTCGAGCACCGCGTCGTCGGCATACAGCGCCATCAGCGCATCGACGTCGCGCGCGACGACGGCCGCGTGCCAGCCTTCATAAATGTGCCGGGCATCGGCGTGGGCGTGTGACATGGCGGGTTCCGGAAGCATCGATAACGGAACCCACTGTAGGGGCGCACCGCCGCGGGACGTTTCACGTCGACCCGAAACGTGGATGTCGCCGCGGCGCAGGCGGCCGCGTGGCGGCTCTTATCCGGCCAGCGCGTCGAGATTCAGCTGATACGACTTCCCGATCCACACCGCGCAATCGCGATGGTCGCGCAGTTCGTCGTTCGTATTCGGATGCAGGAAGATGTCGAGCGCGCCGTGGTTCAGCACGAGCCACGGCACGATCTCGTTGAAGCGCGCGGCGTCGAATGCGATCTGGTACGACCAGGCCGGGTGCGGGCCGACGAGGCGTTCGTGAAAGCGGCCGAGTTCGATGACCGCGCCGAACCGCTCGTCGACGACCTGGCGAAACGCCCAGGCCGCGTCGCGGCTGGCCGCATCGAAATAGACGTGGGCGTGCCAACTGTGGATGGCGGTGATGTCGAGGGCGGCCATGGAAGGACTCGATGAAAATGGGAAGGCATGAGGTGCCGTGCGAAACGGCGATGCGTGATTATCGCGCGTCATTGCCGTGCGCGTCGTGTCTCGATTCGGCAATCCGGGTGCGATGACTTGTCCTGAATCACGAGAAACGTGCGATTCGATTGGGCCGGCGATTGCGGTATCCGCACGCGCGATATCACGCCGGAAGCCTTGTCGGCGGGTGCGCCGGTGGTGATCGCATCGGCAACATGTCATTTCCGAAATTGAAAAAGCGCTGCGTGCGTTGCTTCGGATCGTCTGAACAAACGAGATCAGGGCGTTGAATGAAATAAGGAAATGCCTGTTCGGCGGGATTCGCGCATGACGCGATTGGCGCACCGGGTGTCGACACCGCAAATATCAATTGCAGAATCGGCTATTCATACGGAATGCAGCGCGTCATACGATGGTTTCAACGCATCGTCGAACATGATCGATGCGGGGACAACCACCTGGAGGCCACCATGCGATCCCTCGTTCCCGTTGCGGTACTTTCCTGCGCACTCGTTGCGTTGCCCGCCGTCAGTTTCGCTCAGTCCGCCGTGACCGACGGCGCATCGAATGCGTCGCTGTCGAGCTGGTCGGCGGCGCGTGCCGAAACCGACGCGCAACTGCGGCAGATGACGCGCGCCGGTTATCGCGCGACGTCGGCCGGCAACCAGAACTATCCGCTCGCGATGCAGCGCGCGCTCGAACGTGTCCACAACCCGGTGCCGGACCGGTCGCGCGAAGCGCGTGCCGCGATGGAGGCGCGCGCCGCGCGTGACGCGCAGGGCGGCCATCCGGTCAAGGCGTTCTTCGTGAAGACCGCGTACTACCTGAAGGGCGAGAACACGTTCTGATGCAGGAGGCGAGCATGGCTTGCATGATCCGATTCGCCGG
>NZ_JAAGPH010000054.1:0-46942 GCF_017104705.1 Burkholderia sp. Se-20373
ACTTTCCGCTTCTGCAAAGCTGATCTGCCGCTTCATCACTATGGGTCCGTTCCGTGAGCTTCCTTTTACAACGTCCTCGGCTACGTCAGCGATGACGGCCGAGCCTGATTAATCAGTGTTTCCCTAGGGCTCAGTCTGCTAGCGAGACACTATCAATCGCACTGAATCACGCGACGGAACTTCTCATAGAACTCGGGTACAAGGTGCAACCTCTGCCGCTTGCGGACGTTGAATTGACTTTCCAGTTTGATGCAGTGCGTGGGGTCGCTTTGGGTGCGTTCTCGCGGCTTGATGGTCATGATCAGGCCGCAGATGAACTCCACGCGGACATCTTTGGTGCGTTGAAGGGGGGCTTTCAAAAGGAAACAGATCAACTGGCGGACGATATTCTCCCGCTAGTGCAGGCGGGAGAGCATCGGGCGGCAGCGATGGTGGTGCGCGAGGCGCGAATCAATGGCATGGCCTTTTTTTGGCCACCGACTATTGCCCTCGTTGACTCACTGTACCTTATCGATGTGATGTCTCTGGATGACGAGGCAAAGCGCATGATCTGCGAAACTCGCTTGGCGAGTGCGACTCGAGCGGGTAAGTACGACGCGGTCGATCATGACGTACGGTTTCTCCTGAGACATCCAGATTGGCAAAGTGATGCAAAGCGCACTTCACTCGAGAATATTCTAGCCGTAGCTGCAAAAACCAGAGGCGAAACGGAGTCTGCGTTGGCCATTTGGCGTCGCTTGGTGGAAAGACCAGACAAACTTGATGCTGGCGAACGGGGGTGGATCTGGAGAAACATAAGCTTGGTTTTACCGTACGGTGATCCGGAAGCGAAGCATGCCGCGCGCTTATCGGTTGATGCATTCCTTCAGAGTGGAGATAAACGCGAGGCTGCTAGCAGTTTAATGCGACTTTCGAAGCTGCTCGAGCACGAAAACCCCGACGCAGCGTTGGAACAGCTCAGCGCGATGATGGAGGTTATTGATAAAAATGGATTAATCGCGAACGAGCTTCGAGCTGCAATACATCATGCGCGGGGAGTTCGTCTGATTGAGTTGCACGACTGGAAGAGTGCACGCGATGAGGCCGAACGAGCGATTTTGCTTAGGCGTGACGTGCATGGGGTGGAAAGTCATCTCATTTCGTCGTTACACCTCGCATCGATAGCAGCCACAAGCATGGGGGAGCTTGCCGACTCGGAGCGTTTTGATCATGAGGCAAGCGAGTTGGAACAAGCCATGTCTTCAGTGTATTTCAGCTTGGCGCGGAGAGTCGCCAGTTTGGCTGAACGGTTTGAATCCTCCGTGGCAGAATTGCTTCTCGCTGAGGCGTGTAATTTTGGAAATATAGAATTGACCTCCGCCGTTCGGGTTTTGATGGCCACGCATGATGTAGAACTAACAGCCGCAGAGAAGCTTGGACGATTGGAAGCGTTACTAAAAGAGTTGCAGCAGAATCAGCGATCTGACCTGATGGAGCGTCCAGTAAAGCTGGCGATTGCGACTGTTCTGCGCGCTGAAGGGCAGCACATTCGTGCAGTCGCATGGTTGAACCAAATTCTCAAGGAAAACCCACTGGACGTGGCGTCTCGCGATATGTTGATCGACTCTCTATGGAAATCGAACGACTGGGTGGGAGCCGCAAGGTTGCTCAAGAGTGAAATCGAAAAGTACGGGGAGAAAGTTGGGCTGCTTTATGCATACGGACGATCGTTGGTCGAAGCTGGGGACTTCAATGTCGCAGTGACGATCTTGACCAAGGCGTTGGGGCTTGCTCACGACAACGAGGATATGCGCAGGACGATCTCAGCTATGCGCGAGCGTGCGCTCATAGCTGGTGGCACGGTTAGCTCCGCTCAATTCGTTCCGGCAACAATACATGTCACGCGTGACGAACTGGAAAGTGCGTTGAGGGACTACGCGACATTCGTCGCTGCTGACAAGCGGATGGCATTCTGGACGCGAAAGTCGGCTCGAACTGACTACGATTGGATCCCAAGGCCAGAAAAGCAGGCTCAGGATTTTCTTCATACTTTTCTGAAAGCTCGGTTTCAGGACCGAATTTCAGTCTTTGAAGAGCTGGCGACGGGGGCGGGGCGTCTGGACATACTCTTGAAGTTTGAGGGAGGACTATCAGCAGTGGTCGAATTGAAGATGTGCGGCTTTCGATATTCCAGCTCGTATGCGGCTTCTGGCCAGGAGCAGATTACCCACTACATGGAAAATCGAGCGTGCCATCTTGGGTACCCTGCCTCGGCCATCTGAAGATACTTGATCGCCGCGTCTGCACGCCCCTCAGATACGAGAGTCTGCGCCGTTTTGTAATCAAACTCGTGAAGCGGCTCGTTCTTGAACCAGAAAATCGCACGCTCGACATCGCCTGAGACGTCAGTGGCTGCGCGGAGCACGCGGAGCGCTTCGCGCAAATAGCGCTGGATTGTCTCGGAATCCGGCGCACGACTGATCGTGCTCCGATGGACATGAGCTTGCGTAGCGAGATCCTGCAGTTCGAGACGAAGCACGCTGATGTAGCGGCGCGGCGAAATCGACAATGGGCTGCCATCGACGTCATGCAGGTAGCTCATCAAGGCGCCGAAATCAGCCTTGAACGTCGGCATGGCGTCAGCTCGACCGGACATTTTGCGACTCCAATGCGACATATTGGCTACGTAATAGTAGCAGTAGTGCGAAGGCTTTGTTCAAGTGGGTGAAAGATATGGATGCAGGCAGCGCATGAGGTTGTCACGGGACAACTTTTGTTTGCAAACGCGAACGTGTAGTCCATGTTTTATTGCGAAAAACAACGGAAGCCGTTGATTTTACTGGAGGTCCCAGAACTATCTTCTCTTGGCTGCAGGTGAGCCGAGCGTCAAACATGAAGGCGAAGCACCTCTTCAGCAGGTTGAGTCAGTCAATGGGGGTTGGTTTGCTGTCAAAAAATATCTAATAATTACAATGATTTAGTCGTATGAGAACAGATTTATTTCTCATTGTGCGGGTCCGCGACTAGTGTTCGGACCAATATTCATTGTCTTAAAATGCAAGCTCAGATTTATTTGCTTCAGATCAGATTTTATTTGCGATGAACCAATGGCTGTTGCGTCACGGCCTTGTTCCGCTCGATTGTCCACTTGGTTGTGACAGCGAATCTTGTTTTGACGGATTGATGATTCGCTGGGAGACAGTAGACTGCATCCGTGCTTCGCCAGAACCGATCCGGAGCGCGCCGGGAACGGCGTGACCAGGCGGATTCTTCGGCGGCGGGCCAACCGGCTTGCTGTCCGATGGTGCGAGGAGTGGTTCGTTGCCGACCTGGCGCGCCGATCGGGCGCGTATCGGCACCGGACGCATCAAACCGTCAATTCAAGGGTGATTGTCATGCGTTACGTTTCACTGGAGTCGAAGAAGGACGAGCTGCTGCTGGCGGCTCGCGTGCTGTTGATGATCCTGTTCGTGCTGTTCGGCTGGCAGAAGCTGAGCGGCTTCTCGGGCACGGTCGCGTACATGGCGTCGACGGGGAACCCGGCGCCCGAGCTGGCGGCCGCGATCGCGGTGGCGGTCGAGCTGGCCGGTGGCCTGCTGATCGCGGTCGGCTTCTACACGCGTCCGCTCGCACTCGTGTTCGCCGCCTATACGCTCGCGACCGCGTTGATCGGCCATCGCTACTGGGCGCTGCAGGGGATGGAGCAATACATGGCGATGATCAACTTCTACAAGAACGTGAGCATCATCGGCGGGCTGCTGTTGCTCGCACTGACCGGGCCGGGGCGGTATTCGCTCGACCGGAAGTAACGCGGGGCGCGGTTTTCCGCAGCGGTGACGGCCCGGTGCGTGCAAGCGCACCGGGCTTTGCTTTCGGGCGACGCGCGTGAGGTGGCGCCGCCGCGGATTGCTCGCGCGCGGGGGCGGCCGGGCGGCGTGTCGACGTCGTCGGCAGGACTGGCGTCGTCCCGGTGGACGGGTGGGCCGTGCCGAGCGCCGGCCGTCGGCCGCGGCGCACGTGACTCGCGTGACGCGCGCCCGTCGCGGGGTTGCGATCTGCCATCACGATGTAGCGGCTGTCATACTCGGCTATGCTCCCCGCGACCCGAGCTCGAGCGTCGAACGCGACCTCGTGCACTTCCCCGTCACCCGAATGACCGCCCATGCCAAATCCGACCTCGTCGACTGACCTCCCGACCGTCCTCCTCATCGGCGCCGCCGGCCTCCTCGGCCGTGCGGTGGCCGCATCTCTGGCCCGCGAATCGTCGCTGAACCTCGTCGCGACCATCCGGAACCCGCAAGGCGCCGGCGCCAGACGCCTGGCGCTGCCCCCGGAAAACCGCGCCGAACTGGACGTCCTCGACGAGCCGGCCCTCGAACACCTCTTCGCCGCCTGTCGCCCGGCCGCCGTGATCATCTGCGCGGCCGAGCGCCGCCCGGATGTCTGCGAGCGCGACCCTGCCGGCGCGCGGGCGATCAACGTCACGGCCCCGGCCCGCATCGGCGCGCTCGCCGCGCGTCACGGCGCATGGACGCTCGGCATCTCCACCGACTACGTTTTCGACGGCAAGGCGGCTCCGTACCGCGAAGACGCCGCACCGAACCCGCTGAACATCTACGGCCGCACGAAGCTGGAAGGCGAGGCGGCCCTGCTCGCCGCGTCGCCGCTGTCGTGCGTGTTACGCCTGCCGCTGCTGTTCGGCCCGATCGTCGACTGGAGCGAATCGGCCGTCACGAGCCTCGTGCCGGCGATCGTCGCGTCCGCGCAGCCAGGCGCCGAAGCCGTCGGCATGGACGCATGGGCGATCCGTTACCCGACGTATACGCCGGATGTCGCGGACGTCATCCGCGACCTGACGCTGCGCCATCTCGCGGGTGCGTCGATCATGGGCCTCCGCCACTGGTCGGGCGAGGAGCCGATGACGAAGTACGACATCGCGCGGCGCATCGCGGCCGCGCTCGGCATCGAAGCCGCGCTCAAGCGAATCGACCAGCCGACCGACGCGACGCCGCGCCCCTATGACTGCCACCTGGACGCATCGAGCGTGCGCGCCGCCGGGATCGACCACGCGACGCCGTTCGATACCGCGCTGCGCGCCGTGCTGCGCGATGCGCCGCAGGGGCTGTAGGAGCGGGCGCCCCGCGCGGCCCGCGCATACGCGTCCAGTGCGGCGGCCGCGCCATGAATGCCGTTCGCGACCTTGCCGACGTCGTGCATGCATGGCGTCGCGGTGACATCGTGTCTCGCGAATCCGCTGGCATGCGACGAAACCGAGACCCCGGGCAACCGGCGGCCCCATCTTCTTGTCGTCATTGAAGATCATTCAATGGCGAAGCCAATTATCAAGACCGACCGACGTGCGACAGAATGCGTACCAGGCTTTCCAGCATGGACACGAAGCATGCATTTCGACCACGCCACCATCGTTACCGATGACATTGACGGGACACGCCGCTTTTTCGATGAGGTCGCCGGTCTCGATACCGGGCCTCGACCGCCGTTCAGGGTGGATGGCTACTGGTTGTACCTCGATAGCCGCCCGATGATTCATGTCACGCGCGCGACGCGACCGGCGCACGCAGGCCGTAGCACGCCGCGCATCGATCACATTGCGCTTCGCGTCGACACACACCGCGAATGGGCGACGTTGATCGATCGGCTGTCCGGCAGTCGGATCGACTACTCGCTGAGTGAAGTCCCGTTGTCCAATGAGCTTCAGTTGTTCGTGTCCATTGCGCCGGGGGTTTCCGTCGAATTCGTGACGACGCTCGCGGCCGGCGAGCAGCCCGGGACTCCTGACGGATGACCGGATCCGCCGAATCGTCTCGCGAGACACATGACGCTTGCCGGCTTTTCCGGGCGACAGCGGCGATTCGGCGTGGCGGCCGACGATCCTCGGCCGCAAGCGGTATTCGGAACATTTGACGCGTGCGGCGGGCACGGCTTCACGCTCGGGAACACGCTTTTGATCGGAGGAAGCGAACGATGAAATTCGATGGACAAGATGTGCTGGTGGTCGGCGGAAGCTCGGGAATCGGCGAAGCGGCCGCGCGGGCCTTTGCGGCGGCCGGGGCGAGCGTGACGATCGCGTCGCGCGACGCGGTCAAACTGGCGGCGAGCGCGGCGAGGATCGGTCACGGCGTGCGAACCGGTGTGATGGACACGACCGACGATACGAGCGTACGTGCATTCTTCGAATCGGCGGGCGAATTCGACCACGTCGTCGTGTCGGCCGCGCAGACACCCACCGGGCCAGTGCGTGGTCTCGCGCTCGCCGATGCCTACGCGGCGATGGACAGCAAGTTCTGGGGAGCCTATCGCGTCGCGCGGGCCGTACGCATTCGGCAGGGCGGGTCGCTGACGTTCGTGTCGGGCTTCCTGAGCGTGCGGCCGAGCAAGACCTCGGTCCTGCAAGGCGCGATCAACGCGGCGCTCGAATCGCTGGCGCGGGGGCTCGCGCTCGAGCTGTCGCCCGTGCGGGTGAATACGGTATCCCCGGGCCTGATCGCGACGCCGCTCTGGTCGAAGCTCGATGCGCAGGCGCGGGACAGGATGTACGAAGGCGCCGCGGCGCGCTTGCCGGCCGGCCGTGTCGGTCAACCCGAGGACGTCGCGAACGCCGTGCTCTATCTCGCGTCGACCCCGTACGCGACCGGCTCGACGGTGCTGGTCGACGGTGGCGGCGCGATCGCGTAGCGGCCGGGCCGGTTGAAGACCTGGTCGATCGCCGCAGCCGGAAGTTCCTGAACGGACACGTATCACTGCGGGTGTCGCGCGAGCAGGGCCGATATCGTCGGCATGACGAGCGATCGTGCGTACGTGTCGATCGCACCGATTGCCGCTGTTTTGGCGCCGGCCGACCATGCGATTGACCGGCGCGGCCGAGATGGCGGGGGTCGCGACGATCAATTGATTCGGAAGCCTGATTGGTTTTTGCTGGGCCGATCGTGTTCGGATGATTGAGGGGTCACCATCCCGATGCGACGGCGCCGACGTTGCTGCTGACGCTCACCGTCATTTACCGAAGGGTATCGACGCATTGAAGTGCGGCAGGCCGAGCGGGCTTGCCGTATCCGGACGGAACACCGATTTTTTGGTCTGGATTGAAAGTCTGTTCATTTCAAGACCCATTTTCAAAGCGGGACCGCTTTCCGAAAATGGGTTGTACGCGCATGAATCTGCGTGACATTCCATACCCCTTCGTTCGTCATCATGCATCGCGTTGCGGTGCGAGCGACGCGCTTGCGCGTCATGAGGAGATTGTCCATGGCAATTCAAATCGATCATGTGGATCGTGATCCGGCCGAGCAGGCGCCCGATCAACCGACGCGCCGTTCGTTCCTGACCAAGGCCGGAATAGGCGCGGGCGCGTTCGCCGTCGGCGCGATGCTTCAATCCGCACCGGCCGGTGCGCAAACGGGCAGCCCCCGATCGGCCGCGGTCGCCGCACCCGTGCCGGGTGAATTCTGGCCGAACGGTGCACGGCTGGTCATTTCGATCTCGATGCAGTTCGAGGCGGGCGGACAGCCCCCAAAGGGCGCCGACAATCCGTTTCCGAAAGTCGATTTCCCGGCGAGCGTGCCCGCCGACCTTGCCGCGCAAGCATGGTTTGCGTACGGGTATCGCGAGGGCATTCCCCGAATGCTGGATCTGTGGGATCGTCATGACGTGAAGGTGACGAGTCACATGATCGGCGAGGCGGCGAAGCGGCATCCGCAGGTGGCGCGCGAAATCGTGGCGCGCGGCCACGAAGCGTCGGGCCATGGGCCGACCTGGAACTCGCAGTACGCGATGTCGCGACCGCGGGAACGCGAGTTTCTGATCCAGGCGCGATCGATGGTGGAGGAGGTGACGGGCCAACGTCCGATCGGCTACAACGCGAACTGGCTGCGACGCGGGCCGAACACGCTGTCGCTGCTGCAGGAGCTGGGCTACGTCTATCACATCGACGATACGAGCCGCGACGAGCCGTTCATCGAAAAGGTCAACGGCAAGGATTTCGTCGTGATTCCGTATACGCTGCGCAATAACGACATCCTGCTGGTGGAGGGGCGGAATTACTCGCCGGACAAGTTCCTCGAACAGATCAAGTTCGATTTTGATAAGCTGTACGAAGAAGCGGGAACACGTCGGCGCATGATGTCGATCAGCGCACATGACCGTATCAGCGGCACGCCGCAGATGACGCGTGCATGGGATGCGTTCCTGCGTCATGCGAAGAGCCATCCCGGCGTTGCGTTCATGCGCAAGGACGACATCGCGCGGTTCGTCCTGCAAAGCCCGATGACGGTACGCGAAAGCGAGACGATCTAGCGGGCTGCCCGAGCGCCTTCGCACCGGTGCGATCGTGCGAAGGCGCTCGACGATGCTTCGCTTGTCGCCCGTCGTATCGGCGAAGCGGCGCTGATCCTGCGCTGGCATCCGGATGACCTGGCGGTCAATTCGACGATTCGTGCGGTTGGCGATTTGCGAAAGCATCGCCTCATTGCGTTTCGCATGCCGACCACGGGCCGCGATGGGCCACTCGGGTGCGTCGAACAGGGGCGAACGGTCACGCTGACCATCGAGTGCCGCTTCCGCCTCAACCACGGTGAAGCGCTCGCCGAAGCCGCCGTGCTTGGCGCGGGCCTCGCACGATTCCCGCGTTTCTCGCCAAAACCCACCTGCGCAGCGGCACGCTCGCTGCAGTGTCGCCCGTGTGTTGATTTTCTTGTCCGGATTGAAAATGATTCAAGACGGAGGCCAATTATCAATCTGCACGGTGGCAAGCAGAATGGCTGCACATCCACCGCGGCTTCGCCGCCTTCCCGGAGACAGCCATGCCACTTCCCATTCTCGCGCTGGCCCTGAGCGCTTTTGCGATCGGCACCACGGAATTCGTCATCATGGGCATCCTGCCCGATGTCGCGCAGTCGCTTTCCGTTTCCATCCCGTCGGCGGGGCTGCTCGTGAGCGGCTATGCGCTGGGCGTCGCCGTGGGCGCGCCGCTGCTCGCCATCCTCACCAGCCGCATGCCGCGCAAGTGGGCGCTTCTGCTGCTGATGGGGATCTTCATCGTCGGCAATATTCTGTGCGCGGTCGCGCCGGGCTACACGAGCCTCATGATCGCCCGCGTCGTCACGTCGTTCGCGCATGGCTCGTTCTTCGGCATCGGGTCGGTCGTTGCCGCGTCGCTCGTGCCGGAGGACAAGCGCGCGAGTGCCGTCGCATTGATGTTTACCGGTCTTGCGCTCGCCAACGTGCTCGGCGTGCCGCTCGGCACCTTCATCGGCCAGATGCTCGGCTGGCGTGCCGCATTCTGGTCCGTCGCCGGTGCAGGCGTGCTCGCCGCGCTGGCCCTCGTGGCGCTCGTGCCGAACACGCACGAAGCGCAATCCGCGAGCCTTGCGCACGAAGTAGGCGTGCTCAAGCACCCGCAGGTATGGCTCGCCCTGTTGATGACGGTGCTCGGCTTTGGCGGCATGTTCGTGGTGTTCACCTATATCACCCCCGCGCTCGAGCAGGCGAGCGGATTCGCGCCGAGCGGCGTGACGAAGATTCTCGTGCTGTTCGGCATCGGTCTGGCCATCGGCAATGCGCTCGGCGGCAAGCTTGCCGATCGCGGCGTGATGCGGGCGCTGACGGGCGTGTTCGTCGTGCTGGTCGCGATCATGGTGGTGTTCAGTCGCACCATGCATCATCCCGTGGCATCGGTGCTGACGATTTTCGTCTGGGGTGTCGCGGCATTCGCGACGGTTCCGGGCCTGCAGATGCGCGTGCTGAGCAAGGCCGCGAGCGCACCGAACCTCGCATCGACGCTCAACATCGGCGCGTTCAACGTGGGGAATGCGATGGGTGCGTGGCTCGGCGGCATGGCGCTTTCGCACGGGCAGGCACTCGACACGCTGCCGCTCGTGGCCGCCGCGATGACGCTGATGGCGATTGCGGTGACCGCTTTCGCGTCCCGGCTTGATCGACGCGAGACCGCACAAGCGAATCGCACCGCCCGCTTTCCAGCCTGAATGACCCAAGTCGCACCACTGTCGGATTCAATCCGTTCATCGCGCATCGCGTACACACTCAAGGAGCCCGTCATGAAAACCCGCACCGTCCTTTCCGCCGTTTCCCGCATCGCGCTGGCCGCGGCCACCGCCGCTGCCGCGTTGCCTGCCGTCGCCGCGACCGGCGACGATCTCGTGCAGCCGAAAACGCTGATCGTCGACAAGCGCCTCTCGAAGCGGCAGGCCGAGCAACAGATCCGCGCGGCACGCCTTTACGATACCTTCTGGAGCACGGGCGACGAGGCCCAGGCCCGTGAGGCGCTGGCGGCCGATTTCACGGACCGCACGTTGCCCGCCGGTCGGCCGCAGGGTATCGCCGGGCCGCTGGCTGCATCGCAAGGCTTCCATCGCGCCGTGCCGGACGTCCACGCCGACGTCGAACAGATGATCGTCGCCGGCGACCGCGTCGTCACCCATCTGCACTTCACCGGCCACTTCACCGGCACCTTCAACGGCGTGCAGGGCAAGGGGCAGGTGGTCGACTTCATCGCCACGGACATCTATCGCATTCGCGACGGCAAGATCACCGACAACTGGCATCTCGAAGACAACCTGACGTTCCTGCAACAGCTCGGCGTGGTTGCCAGGTAAGCGGGCCGGGGGCCGATCCTGCCGGTCGGCCTTTTCCTCGTCCGTCCGCATCGCGTTACCATGCCCGGTCCCCGCGGCGCATCGCGCGGCACCCCCCAACATTCCTTTCGCGCGACGCGACCATGGACAATCTCGGTGACATTCGCCTTTTCGTCGAAGCAGCAAGCCAGGGCAGTCTGTCGGCGGCCGGAAGAAAGCTCGGACTATCCCCCGCAGCGGCGAGCGCCCGGCTCGTCAAGCTCGAGGGAGAGCTCCACACTCAGCTGTTCGAGCGTTCGACCCGCAAGCTGCGCCTCACGGATGAAGGCCGTCTGTATCTCGTCCATTGCCAGCATGCGCTGCAAACGCTGGAAGATGCGCGCGCGGCGTTGCAGGCCGGACGTGCATCGGTGAGCGGGGCGTTGCGCGTATCGGCTACCTCCGATTTCGGGCGCACCGTGCTGCGTCGATGGCTCGACGCATTCAACGAACGCCATCCGAACGTCACGTTGACGCTCGTGCTCTCGGATTCACTGTCGCACCTGCTGCAGGACGATATCGATCTCGCGATCCGGTTCGGCGTGCCGGCGGACAGCTCGCTGGTCGCCAAGCGCATGGCCGACAATCGCCGCGCGCTTTGCGCGTCGCCCGACTACATCGCCGAGCACGGCATGCCGAACCATCCCGACGATTTGCGCGAGCATCGATGCATCGTCCTTTCTTCGGCGGCCGGCGCGGCGAACAACTGGCGTTTCGCGCGCGACGGGGAGACCGCGTCGTTCACCGCGCCGCTCGACCGTTCCCGTCAGACCAATGATGGTTCGCTTGCTCGCGAATGGGCGATCGAGGGGCGCGGCGTGGCCATGAAATCGATCTGGGACATCGGCGCTGATCTTCAGGCCGGGCGGCTCAAGCTGCTTCTGCAGGAGTGGCGCTGCCCGGACGTGCCGGTGAACGCGCTGTTTCAACGCACGCCATATATGGCGCCACGCGTGCGCACGTTGCTCGACTTCCTCGAGCAGCGGTTCTCCGAAGCTTCCGACGCGCTGGCGCCGTTTCTGCGGTAGTGTCCCGCGATCGCAGGCACTCTGCGTTCGTCGGGGTGGCGCGTGAAGACATTCGATTCGGCCCACGTTCGCGACATCGCGTTCGCCGATCGAGCACGATGGCCGTCGCGATGCGGGTCGGCACTGTCCTTGCGGGCGCCGGAGGTGGTCGGGATGAAAAATACCGGTCAACGCGTGACTCGTCGCGGCAAGCACGGCTGCTCCATGGATACCGGAATGGGGGTGGAGCGGGCCGCGGGTGTGGTGTCATGACGCGCAGCGCCGACCCCACAGCCCGCGATGGCACTGGATTCGGAATGTCAATCCAGCCCCGTGCTCCACGTATCGATAATCGTCGAGCGTTAAGGTCGATTAACGAATGGCAAAGCGGGTTGCCGGCGAGCCGTTCGCACAATTGTTTCCGTAGATAAACAGATTCCTGTTTTCTGAATAGGCCTGGTAAATAATTGAATAAACTTCCTTCGCACTGAACGAGTAGACGCCGTCGTTGATGGTCACCAGCAGGTTGCCGGTGGCGTCGGTTTCGATCTTGTCGATCTTGCCGGCCTTGCAAAGCGCCTGGGCGGACGCGCACGTGGAGGCGAGCATCAGTGCTGAACACAGCACGGTTGCAATCTTCTTCATGACTTTCCTTTGATATTGAATGTATTAATGCGATCTGACGACGTCGGCCATGTCCGGGAAGACAGGTATGTCTTTCCGGATTGCTGATTCACAAATGCCTGGAAATCAACGGTGGCCTGATAAGGGGAAACTCTGCGACAACGCATGAATGAACTGATTCATGTGCGCCTCCGTATCTCGTTGATGTTTGAATCACGGTGTTGCGGCGCACAACACAGACTATTTATTTGATTTTGAGGGCGCCAATCGTATTAATTTATCGTTAATCGAATTCGATAATTTTTGTTTGAATTTGATTTCATTGAATTCTGCGGGATGTTGTTTTTATTTTTGATTGTTTCGATATTTATATAATCGACGACGAATATTGATTCTCTGGTTGATGGCGTGGCAGGTGAAGCGCATGGGTGTTCATGAGGGTTCGAGCATTCGAGCGTGTGGTTCGTCCGGTGCTTGAACTGCGCAGCGCTGATCCGTCGATGCTGCAGTCGGCGCCGGCCGAGTTGATTCGTGCCGACCCGGAAAGACGCTACACTGCGCCAGTTCCCGAACCCACCGGGAACGTCAGGGCACCGGGCCCGCGGATTGCAAACACGTGACGATGTAATCGCCCGTCCCCTGACGTATTCGAACAAATCACGATCCCATCCGGCCGCCGCCGCGTTCCGGGCCGGCCGCCTCGAACCGGTGGCGCTGCCGCCGGTCGGCTATTGGCTCGAAGGAAGCGGGTACGAAGTCGCGATGAGCAACGGCATGACGCGCACCTTCTGGCTGCTCGCCAACCGCGTGCGGTCGTTTCCGGTCAGCGTCGACAACGCGACCTGGGCCACGATGCTGAACAACATGGCCGGCGTCGGCGTCGCGCCGATCGCGTACCGCGAACTGTTTTCACGGCACGCGTAGGTTGCGCATCGCGATCCGGCGCGCCGCCGCGGCGCCGGATCGCCACCCGGTTTGACACGCCGCGTTCGCGGCCATTAAAGTCGCATCGCGGGCCGGTGGGTCAAGCACACGCCCGGAACAGGCAGCCGATGTTCCAGGACTACGGGGCTACCCCGTGGATGAGATTGACACCCCGATGCGTCGCAAGGGGCCGGGTTGCGCGTGGCGTAACGCCTCCCCTCGCAGCACCAGTCACGTTGGCTCATCGTCCCGCCCATCTTTCTCCATGCATTCATCCCTGCGCGATACCACCCGCACGATTGCCGAGGCGATGCTCGCCGGGTCGCCCGAGCGCGGCGGCGTCATCGCGCGCATGGCTGCCGTGCTCGGCGGCGCGCAGCCGTGGGCGCACGAATGCGCGGACGTCGCGCTCGCCCGCTTCGGCGCGAACTGGGCCGACGTCGACATCGACGTGCTTGCGGCGGTGCTGGCCGATGCGGCCGCGTTCGTGCGCGCCTGGTATCGCGAGGATCGGCCGGCCGTGATCCGCGTCATACGGCGCCCTCCCGTCCAGCAACCGTTGCCGGCGCCGCTCGCCGGCTGCGACGTGCCGCAATGGGCGACGCCCGGCGATCTGGCCGGCTGGCTCGGCGTGAGCGCGCCGGCGCTCGACTGGCTGTCCGACCACTGGCGGGTCGACGCGCGCAGCAGCGCCACGCCGTTGCATCACTACACGTACGTGGCGCACGACAAGCGCAGCGGCGGCAGCCGCCTCGTCGAAATCCCGAAAGGCCGGCTGCGCGAAGCGCAGCGCCGCATCCTGCACGGGCTGCTCGATCGCATCGCGCCGCACGGTGCGGTACACGGCTTTCGCAAGGGGCACGGGATCGTGTCGTTCGCGGCGCCCCATGCGGATCGCGATGTCGTCGTCCGTTTCGATCTCGCGGACTTCTTCGTATCGATACGCGCCGCCCGCGTGCACGCGCTGTTCGTCACGCTCGGGTATCCGGCCGAAGTCGCGCGCACGCTCACCGGGCTGTGCACCAACCGCGTGCCGTCCGCACGGCTGCTCGCGCCGGACCTGCGCGACCGGTTCGACTGGATCGGCCGCCAGCGTTATCGAGAGCGCCATCTGCCGCAGGGCGCGCCGACGTCGCCGGCGCTGGCGAACCTGAGCGCGTTCCGGTTCGACATGCGGCTCGCCGCGCTCGCGCGTTCGCTCGATGCAACCTACACGCGCTATGCCGACGATCTCGCCTTCTCCGGCGGCGGCACGCTGGCGCGCGACGTCGAACGGCTGCAGGTCCGGGTCGCCGCGATCGCGCTCGAGGAAGGCTTTGCGCTGCAACTGCGCAAGACGCGCGTGATGCGGCGCGGCACGCGGCAGCAACTCGCCGGCGTGGTCGTCAATCGTCATCCGAACCTGGCGCGCGATGCGTTCGATCTCCTGAAAGCGATCCTGACCAACTGCATCCGCAGCGGCCCCGCGTCGCAGAATCGCGATGCGCATCCGGATTTCCGCGCGCATCTCGCCGGGCGTGTCGCGCATGCGGCCGCGCTGAACGCGGCGCGCGGCGCGAAGCTGCGCGCGCTGTTCGACCGGATCCAGTGGGACGCGCGCGACGTCGGCCAGTAATCCGACGTATCCGCATCGACGCCGGCCGACGACTTCTGCAACACGACGCCGAGCACTGCTATCATTCGCGCCATGCCGCGCCAGTGCCATGGTGCGACGCTTACTTGCCGCAGCCGTTCGCCGTGCCTTCGTCCATGGCGGGCTGCGTGTTGCCGGCCCGGTCCTGTCTGCCATTGATTGACGCACGACGTCGTTTAGTGCGTATCGCGCAAGCCATGCCGGCTCCGGCAAACGATTCGGACATTTGACAGCCCCCATCGGCGGAACTTCGTGGTAGGTTCCGCCATCGGAGCTTTTTGCGAAAACATGCCCAAAGAGGATGAATACATGACCCAGGCCCTGCAGGAACTCGAAGCACAACTTCGGGACCTGAACATCAAGCTGTCGGATGCGAAGCAGAAGGAGAAGCAGGCCGCGCTCGCGGCATTCAAGGAACAGGTCGAGCTTTTGGGAATTTCGCAGCAGGAAGTGCTGAGCGCGCTCGGTTACATCGTCCAGCGAAAACGCAAGGCGCCCGCCAAGTACTACGATCCGACGACCGGCCGCTCGTGGTCGGGCCGCGGCCCGCGCCCGAAATGGCTCGAAGGCAAGGATCTCGATACGCTCGCCGTCGACCGCGAGGCCAAGACCTGGTGGCCCGGAGACGATCAAGGCTGAAGCCGGCCGGGCGGCGAGGCCGCCCGGCGCCGTCCGGTTCGCGCCAGCGGGCCGGCCGGTAACACTCCGCCAGCATGCTGTCTTTCATCCGGTGTCCGGCCTGACCGCGACATCACCGGCTTCGCCGCCGACACCGGATCGCCGTTTTTCTCCTCCCGTTCATTCCCCGCCCATTCCCGCTCGCCGTCCCGCAGGCGGGCGCCGACGCGCGCGCGAACCCTCGTCACCGGGGGGCTGCCGGCCCGTCGCTCACGGGCACAGGCTTTAAAATGTCGCCGGACAATCGTGGCAGGACACCATGGCAGCAAACATAGAATCTTCGACGCTCGGCGGCCCGCCGGCCCCGCGTGTGGAGCAGGTCGGCGCGTACGCGTGGAAAGCGCTGGCCGGATCGGCGATCGGCTATGCGATGGACGGCTTCGACCTGCTGATCCTCGGCTTCATGCTGCCGGCGATCACGGCGGCGCTGCATCTGACGCCCGGGCAGGGCGGCGCGCTGGTCACGTGGACGCTGATCGGCGCCGTCGCGGGCGGCATCCTGTTCGGGGCATTGAGCGACCGGTACGGGCGGGTGCGCGTGCTGACCTGGACGATCCTGCTGTTCGCGATCTTCACCGGGCTGTGTGCGTTCGCACAAGGCTTCGAGGATCTGCTCGTGTACCGCACCATCGCGGGCATCGGGCTCGGCGGCGAGTTCGGGATCGGCATGGCGCTCGCGGCGGAAGCGTGGCCGGCGAGCAAGCGCGCACGCGTGTCGTGCTACGTCGCGCTCGGCTGGCAGGCCGGCGTATTGCTGGCGGCCCTGCTGACGCCGTTCCTGCTGCAGCACATCGGCTGGCGCGGGATGTTCGTGGTCGGCGTGCTGCCCGCGCTGCTCGCATGGGCGATGCGCAACCGGCTGCACGAGCCTGAAGCGTTCGTGCAGCGCGCAGCGCAGCCGAACGCCAACGCGTTCCGCCTGCTCGTCGCGGACGGCCGCACCGCGCGCACGAGCGTCGGCATCGTGATCCTGTGTTCGGTCCAGAACTTCGGCTACTACGGGATCATGATCTGGCTGCCGACCTTCCTGTCGAAACAGATGGGCTTCTCGCTGACGAAGTCGGGGCTGTGGACGGCGGCGACGGTCGTCGGGATGATGATCGGCGTCTGGGTGTTCGGGCAGCTGGCCGACCGCATCGGGCGCAAGCCGACGTTCCTGCTGTA
The DNA here is from genome assembly GCF_017104705.1 of Burkholderia sp. Se-20373. Taxonomy (NCBI): domain Bacteria; kingdom Pseudomonadati; phylum Pseudomonadota; class Betaproteobacteria; order Burkholderiales; family Burkholderiaceae; genus Burkholderia; species Burkholderia sp. Se-20373. The sequence goes on from NZ_JAAGPH010000054.1 coordinate 16,659, forward strand.
CCAGCTCGGCGCGGTCGTGACGGTCCTCGCGTATGCGCGGCTGTCGGACCCGACCGCGATGCTGTGGGCCGGGGCGCTGATGGGCATGTTCGTCAACGGGATGGTCGGCGGCTACGGCACGCTGATGTCGGAAGGCTATCCGACGGCCGCACGCGCCACCGCGCAGAACGTGCTGTGGAATATCGGCCGTGCGGTCGGCGGCTTCGGCCCGGTCGCGGTCGGCGCGCTGGCCGCGCACTACTCGTTCCAGACGGCCATCGCGCTGCTCGCCGGCCTCTACGTGCTCGACATGGTCGCGACGGTGTTCCTGATTCCCGAGCTCAAGGGCGTCGAGCTCGAATGAGCGCGGTCAGCGCGCACTACCCAACGACTTCACTCACAACCACGATGCAACAGAAGAACAAGACGATCGGCGTGATGGGCTCGGGCAAGGAGCCGTGGCTCGCGTTTTCGGAGCCGCTCGGCGCCTGGCTCGCGCAGGCCGGTTTCAACCTGCTGACGGGCGGCGGGCAGGGCGTGATGCTGGCGGTCGCGCGCGCGTTCGCCGGCGTGCCGGGGCGGGCCGGCCGGTCGATCGGCATCCTGCCGACGCAGGCCGATCCGCTCGCGGGCTTCGTGCCGCTCGACGGCTATCCGCATCCGTTCGTCGACATCCCGATCCTCACGCCGCTGCCGCGCCGCGAGCCGGGCGCCGCCCCGGATACGATCAACCGCAACTACGTGAACGTGCTGAGCAGCGACCTGATCGTCGCGTTGCCGGGCGGCCACGGCACGGCCGAGGAGATCGCGCTCGCGCGGCGCTGGCGCAAGCCGCTCATCTGCTTCGGGCCGGACGGTGCGTTTCGCGAGCTCGCGGCGGGGGCCACATGCACGTCGTCGTTCGACGACGTGATCCGCTTCGTGGAACACGCGTTTTCGGCGGAGCAGGCGTTGCGATAGTTCGCGCGGCCGGTCCGACTACTGTCGTTGCGACGCGCGCGTGGCAGGTCGGCGCCCAGGCATGCGATGTCCCCGGTTGCGAGGCGACGGCGTGGCGCCGGCGCGCGCCAGCCGCCGGCGGCACGATTCGTTACCGCGCCGCGCGGTTCAGCGCCCCGTCTTCAACTGCGCCCACAGCCGGTTCTGCAGCCGGCGAATCTCCGGCGGCATCGGCTTGAGCAGCGTCATCTTGCTCAGCACCTCGTCGGGCGGATACACCGACGAATCGCGCGCGATCGCGGGCTTCACGTACTGGCGCGCGGCCTTGTTCGCGGTCGGATAGAACACCGCGTTGGTGATGCCGGCATTGACCTTCGGATCCTGCACGTAGTTGATCCACTTCAGCGCGGCGTCGCGGTTCGGCGCGTCCTTCGGGATCACCATCATGTCGAACCACAGCAGGCCGCCTTCCTTCGGGTTCGCGAAGCCGATCTCGTACGGACGCTTCGCTTCGGCGGCACGACGGTGCGCGATGCCGACGTCGCCCGAATAGCCGAACGCCACGCACAGGTCGTTGTTCGCGAGATCGTTGATGTAGCCCGACGAGTTGAACTGCGTGATATACGGGCGCACCTTCTTCAACACCTCGTACGCGGCGCGGTAGTCGGCCGGGTTCGTGCTGTTCGGATCCTTGCCCATGTACTGCAGCGTGGCCGCGAACACGTCGACGGCCTGGTCGAGGAACGACACGCCGCAGCTTTTCAGCTTCGCCATGTTGGCCGGATCGAACACCAGTGCCCAGCTGTCGACCGGCGCCTTGTCGCCGAGCACCTTCTTCACGGCCTGCACGTTGTAGCCGATACCGTCGGTGCCGTACGCCCACGGCACGCCGTACCGGTTGCCCGGATCGGCATCGGCGACCATCTTCATCAGCAGCGGATCGAGGTTCGCGAGGTTCGGCAGCTTCGACTTGTCGAGCGGCTGGTAGACGCTCGCCTGGATCTGCTTGGCCATGTAGTTCGACGTCGGCACGACGACGTCGTAGCCGGAATTCCCCGACATCAGTTTTGCCTGCAGCGTGTCGTCGCTGTCGTAGTTGTCGTAGCGGACGTGCAGGCCCGTCTGCTTCTGGAAGGTCGGGATCGTGTCCGGCGCGATGTAGTCGGACCAGTTGTAGATGTTCAGTTCGCCGGCCGCGTGGGCGGTCGTGCCGGCGGCCGCGGCAGCCGACAGGATGGCGGCGGTTGCAAGGGCGCGGCGAAGCGTGCGGATTCGCATGACGTGGTCTTCCATTTCGGTGCGCGTGTCGATCCGCGAGTCGCGGGTCGTGGCGCGATGGTTCATCGGATGAAGCGGGCGTGCGCGACCGTCACTCGTGGCGAGCGAGCGTGGTACACGGCGATCAGGAGTCCGTTCGATTAGGCGCCGGCGCACGGAAACGCAGCGCGAGCCGATCCCGTCACCGGTCGGGTGACACGGCGAATGGGTCGAACGGAGTCAGGGAAAGTGGCGGGGCGCTAAGGCAGCAGCGATGCCACGTCGTCGGTATGGATCGCGACGTACGCCCGCGCGGCAACGGCGTTGTGACGGCGGACGGAGCGGCGGGACAGGATGGTGTAGATCGACAGCGGCAGGCGAGGGCTTTGCCCGCTGCCACTGTCGTCGGGGGACGCGATCGTAGCGCGCAGGTTTCGCGCATCGCCTCGTCTCCACCGCACCAGCGGGCCACGGAATCTCACGATTACTCTCGACCGGGTTGTTGAAAGTATTGAACACCTGACGATTGGCCGGCGGCTGCCGTTCCAGGTTTCGGTCATCGCATGTGCCGCGCGGCGGCATCGGCTGCGTGACGCGAATTGAAAGCTTGGCGAACACCTGAATCGCCGCAACATGACGCTTCCATGAATCATCAGGTAAATCGCTGTAAGGATGTCTCCGGATTTTCCCTAGGCGTTCGAAGGCCGATGAACGCGTCCGGGTGTGATGGCGAGGTGTCGACATACAAAAAAGGTCGCACTTAGAGGAATGGTGTGGAAATGTGCAAAAAAGCCTGCACCTCGTATTTCACAATGTGATAAAATGACGTAACCAGTTGATCTCAATATGTTTTATGTCCCCCTGCGTTGGAGGGGCTTAAGAGTCGGCAGGGACGTGAAAAAGTTTTTCGTCGAGAAAAGTGATTTGTACTTCTAAGTTAATGTACGCACTAAGCCGATGTGGCAAAGAAAGACAACATCCTTTCATAATACTTTCTAGTTGGAATGCCACTCAATGCGAGCAGATTGAATGGCCTGACGTTGGCGCTCTCCCGGGGGTGACAGAAGACGAAGGGCGGAGCATGGGGTAATGAGGTGGCAACTAAACTAGCGGCTCGACATGGGCCTCGTTTGAGGCGAGGACAGACTCACGGGACTGCGTGACATCTCGTTGACGTTGTGGCGCTTAATCGCGAGCGCTGGAGGGGAACATAGCAAGGGCTATGCTCCCCTTCGTTTCGGGACGTGCATCTCAAGGCGTCACGATCGGTACGCAATTCGCGGAGGCCATGGACAACGAAAGCCGGGGGGTAGCCGCCAGAAGTGATTGCTGGTGGACGACGGGGTTCGATATCGACGATAAGCGCGGAACCTGAGTCCGCATAAAGTTTTTTCTTTCAGCACCGTTTACATTCTTGCGGTCTTCGCAAACAAAAATGTAAAGGTGCTACCTATGAAGTCCATGATGGCTTGCGCGAGTCTCGCGCTCGCATGCTTTTCTTCAATTGCTCAGGCACAGGTAATTCACGATCTTCCCGTATCGGATGTCACTCTCGTAAAAGAGCAGGCTGGAAGCGGGCGTGTGACTGGGGTTCTCACGAACACCTCCGGCCGCAAATTGGAATCTGTGGTCGTCCAGTTTTCGATTCTGGATGGCGAGGGTACGCAAATCGCTACGGCCCAGGATGCCGCCATGGGCGTGGCGCAGGATGGAAAGTGGCGGTTCGCCGCGCCGTACATCACGTCGACAGGGAACGTGGCATCCGCCAAGCTGGGCAACATTATGGCCGTGCCGGGGCAGTAACGGGAGGCTGGATGATCAAGCACTCGTCACCGTAGCATTCAATGAGCGGCGCGGCTACGCGCGTGCAGTCGCGATTGCGGAGTTGATGGACGCGCTAGACCGCAATCCCGCTTACAAAAAAGCAATGAAAAACGTCTTCGCCTAGCGCCTATCCTCAACCTTGCCCAGCTCAGGATCTGGCAGGAGCAGGTTTTCGTCGAGCGCGAGGTGTTCCCGGTCGATACGTCTAGGGGCCTGCCGTATGAAGCGGAACTACGCAACGGTGCAGCACGCCGGTCGACCGATTCGAGCGGCGCTTGTTGGGTGCGCCGCGCTATCGCCTGCAAGCACCAACCGACGTGCAACGCTTGATGGAGATCGCCGAGGCCGTATATCGGCTCCGCGGGCAGCGCGTCGGCGATCGTATGCTCGTCGAGACGAGCACGAAGACTGGAGAATCTCGCGAAGTCAGCGTGCGCGAGCTCAGGCCCGGCTACGACCGGCAGCAGTGGCGAGGACTTCGGTTTGTCGACGACTGGGGCGCTGGCCACGCCGGCGATCGCCCGTGCCTGCGATGGGTGCTCAAGATTGACGAATACGACGACAAGCGCGGCGGGCGGTAAATGGATTTTGTGCCGCCCTGGGCGCACACGCGCAAGGTGGCGCAGCTGAGATCACCCCAGCCGTTCCACTTTGCGCCCTGTCCGAATTTTCGCCGCCACCTGTTCCTGACCAGGATGCAGGAATTAGCGTGGGTAATCGCATTCCCTAAGTAAAACGTTTGCGTAAAAGGTTACGGGTCAACTCTCTTCCCTTTGGGCCGACATACAAGACAGGACGCGAGACGTAACGACGGATCTCCTCAAGTACGAGTTTCTGTTCACGTCCGACGGCGCGCAGAAATCGGCGCTCGCCCGGAGGACTCAGGAAAAACACCCGACTTCCAGACAATTTATCCAGGCTAACTAGCGGTGTGGTTTCTCGTTGTTGACGGGTAGGCTTCCTGTAGCAGATGCGATCGGGTGCCGATACCAGAGTGGTTCATGCTGGATCCGCGGTCGTTGCATTGCGGATATGCACAGCAGTGCTGTCGCAAAATCCAGACTAACACGGGCGCGTCTGCAAGATCGCGCAACTCGCGCGGGATGTTCGACGATGGAAACAGGTATCTGACGATCTGGGCAACGAATCTTCTTCCATGAAGGGATACGTTACATGAATTCGACAGGTGGGGCTGGGGATACGCGAACGATCTTGGCCGATTACGGTAACATCAAGACAGGATGGCAAGGGGATGAACTGGAAAAACTGGAATATTGGAATGCGCCTTGGCACCGGGTTTCTGGTTGTGCTTGCGCTCCTAGTCACGTTGATTGCCGTCGTGCAGTTGCGTCTGGAGGGGATCGAACGGATAAATGACAGGATTATCAACAGCGGGTGGGCGCAAGCGAAGGCGGCACAGAACATCAACACGTTGACTCGCGCCAATGCGGCGTTGACGATGCAGCTCTTCATCACGACCGATCCGGTCAGGCTCTCTGTCATCCGCCAGAGCATCGACATCAACAAATCCGCCATCACCGCCCTTCTCGATAGGCTTAACCAGCAAGTCGACAACGCGGACGGCAGAGCGCTACTCGCGAGAGTCAAGACTACTCGCGCGGCGTATGTCGAATCGTTCGGCAATGTGTCGGAGCTACTGGCATCAGGGCAGCACGACAAGGCGGTTGCGCTGATGACTGGCAATACATTAGGAATCCTGAGTGACCTCCAGCAGTCTGTCGCTGCACTGGTTGAACAACAGGATTCCCGGGTAACTGAAGCTGGAGCTCAGTCTCGTGAAAACATCGCGGAGGCGCGCGTGTCGATGTTAATGCTCGGCACTGTCGCGTTCCTTATCGGTATCACCTTTGCCTACGCTATCGTGCGTTCGATCACCCGTCCGCTGAACGAGGCGGTACGCATTACGCAGACGGTTGCGGCCGGCGATCTAACCTCTCACATCGACCCGCAATCCCGGGACGAAACAGGTAAGTTACTGCATGCTTTGCGCGACATGAGCGAAAACCTCAAACGGGTGGTTGAAGAAGTGCGCGCCAGTGCGGATACGGTCGCCACCGCGTCGAGCCAGATTGCATCAGGTAACGAAGATCTGTCGTCGCGAACAGAGGAGCAGGCCGCGTCTCTTGAGGAAACTGCCGCGAGCATGGAGGAACTGACCTCCACCGTGAAGCAGAACGCAGAGAACGCACGGCAGGCCAGCGCGATGGCGGCGTCTGCATCCGAGGTCGCGCACCGGGGGAATGACGTGGTGGGGCAAGTGGCCGCGACGATGATCGGTATCAGAGAGAGCTCGTCGAAGATTGCCGACATCACCGGCATCATCGAAGGCATCGCCTTCCAGACGAACATCCTTGCGCTAAATGCAGCAGTGGAAGCGGCTCGCGCAGGCGAACAGGGTCGCGGCTTCGCGGTGGTCGCCGGCGAAGTGCGTTCCTTGGCACAGCGCTCGTCCGGGGCGGCCAAGGAAATCAAGGATCTGATCACGGCCTCCGTGCAGAGGATCAAAGACGGTTCGGAACTGGCCGGGGAAGCGGGCCGTACGATGACCGAGGTGACGCGGGCGGTCAAACGGGTGACCGACATTATGGGAGAGATCGCTGCAGCCTCGGGCGAGCAGAGTCGCGGCATCGAGCAGGTCAACCAAGCAGTCGAGCAGATGGATGAGGTCACCCAGCAGAACGCGGCGCTGGTCGAGGAGGCGGCCGCCGCATCGAAGTCGCTCGAAGACCACGGGCGGTTGCTCACCGAGGCAATCGCGTTCTTCCGGCTCGATGGGACGTGCGAGGCAAAGTTACCATCCCATGCGGCCGGTTCCGCCCCGAGGCACGTGTTAGTTGGGAATCGCGGCAAGGCTCCGCGCCGTGCGACCACGGTTGGGCGCAGCGGAAGCACCCCGACGCCGCTCGGCACCAACGCGTCGAACGCGGATTGGACGGCATTCTGACCACGACTTAGCACCTGACAATTTGTGACAGAACTGATAATCACATAGCCATCTTGCCGGAACGGTGCGCGGCCGGCGTGCCCAGCTCGGCCTGCTTCAACGCGTAGGCGATTTGTTCCTCGGTGAACTTGCTCTTCTTCACGGCATGACCTCCTGGTCTCGATGACAACGCCATGCCGGAATTTTCCACTTTCAGATGGGACCCTTTTGTGGGCTAGGGTCAGTTTAGATCCACCTTTATTCTTGTGTATGTATCTAGACGGCAATGGAATCCACGCTGAACTGAAGGGGCGGTGTTCCGCATGATCACGCATGGCACCCCACAACTCAGCGGCACGCAGTTACCGCAGGCGAACGCGGATGCGATGGTGCGTCGGGGCGCGGCGCTGCCCAGCATCACGACCGCGATCGGCAACCACGCGTTTCGCGCGACTGCCTGATGCTCGACTACGAAGCCACACGCGACGTAGCGCGTTTCTCGCGGAAGGCGCATCCGCGGGACGAAATCGTCGGTTGGCGAGACGTGGCCGCGGCAGCCGCGGCCGTGCGTGCGTCAGCGCAGGAACTCGATGCCGAACGTGCCGGCTGTATCGACGATATGCCCTGCGTGCGGTGCCTCGAAATGACCGGGCAGCAGCAGTGCGCCGTGCTCGACGCAATGCGCGAGCAGCTCGAAGCGGCTCTTCGCGGCGAGCGTGCGATCGTCGCAGACCTTGCTGCTCCATTGCCAGAACGGGATCTGGATCGGCGAGTGCAGCATGTCGCCGCTGAACACGCCGCGCGAGCCTTGCGACGTCAGCTCGATGCGCACGTGACCCGGAGAATGGCCCGGCGCGTGGCGGATCAGGAACGTGTCGTCGAGCTCGTAGGTGTCGTCGAACATCGTGGCCTGGCCGGCCTCGATCACGGGCAGCACGCTGTCGTTGTACATCGGGCTGAACCACGCGGGGCCGGCGGGGCCTTCGCCCCGGATCGCGCGGACCAGGTGATCGTGCTCGACCTGCGAGATCACGTAGCGCGCGTTCGGGAAGGTCGGCACCCACACACCATTGACGAGCTGCGTGTTCCAGCCGACGTGATCGGCGTGAAGGTGGCTGCACATCACGTAGTCGATCTCCTCGGGCTGGATGCCGAGTGCGCGCATCCGGTCGAGATAGCGCGTCGACAGCCGGTGCATTTCCGGCAGCCCCGGCCGCTCCTTGTGGTTGCCGATACAACTGTCGATCAGCACCGTATGCCGGCCGGTCCGCACGATCCAGCTGTGCACGGGCATCGGGATGCGGCCGCTTTCGGGATCGTAGTGTGTCGGCGCGAGCCAGTGCTCGTGTTCCGCCACGCGTGCGCGGTCGAAGTCCGGCAGCCAGCTCTGCGCGGTTTCGCCGAGCAGCGTCGTGTCGTACAGCCGGATGATTTCGACGTTGCCGAGCGCGAGGGAAAAAGCATGCGGTTCGGCATTCGTGATGTGCGCATGGCAATGCGCATGCCCGCAGGAATGGGTCATCGGTGTCTCCTGAATGAATTGGAATGAATCGAAGCGGGGCGTGGTGCGCTGCCCCGCGCGCGACTGTCTATATCCGTGCCGTGGCGCGTGCCTGCGCCTGCGGCACCGGCACGGCTTTCCCGGTCATGAAATCCGCCGCGCGTTCGGCCATCATCATGATCAGCGCGTTGGTCGGCCCGCGGATGATGCGCGGGATCGCGGAGCCGTCGACCACCCGCAAGCCGGCCACGCCGCGCACGCGCATCTGCGTATCCACCACGGCCGCCGGATCGTCGTCGCGGCCCATGCGGCACGTGCCGACCGGGTGATGAAGGGTGATCGCGATGCGACGAATGAACGCGTCGACATCTGCATCGCTCTGGACTTGCGGGCCCGGTGCGATCTCTGCGTCGATGAACGGGCGCAGTCCGGCCTGCGCGCCGATTTCCCGCATGCGCCGGAACATCTCCCGCGCAGCGATGCGATCATTCTCGGTGGCGAGGAAGTTTTGTTCGATCCGCGCATGCTCGGCCGGATCGGCCGACTTCAGCGACACGCGTCCGCGACTTTCGGGCGTGAGGAAAATGCCCTTGATCGCGAACGAATCGGCATACGCATGCTTGAACGGCTCGAAATAGGGCGCGGCGTTCATCGCGCCGGCCGCGAGGATCAGCTGCACGTCCGGCAGCGGCAGGTGAGGCTGGCTCCTGACCAGGCCAAGCGCGGCGGCGGGGATCGTGCTCGAGAAGCCGTTGCCGCCGGCAAACGTGCGCACGACGTCGAACGCGATGCGATCGGCACGCATCATCCGGTGCAGCGGGCCGGGTTCCTTGCGGCTCCAGCGCAGGTCGAACACGATGTGATCGTGAAGGTTCGTGCCCACGCCGGGCAATTCGACCGTCGACGCGATGCCGTGCGTGCGCAGGCTGTCGGCCGCGCCGATGCCGGAGAGCATCAGCAGTTGCGGCGAATTGATCACGCCGCCGCAGAGGATGACTTCGCGGCGCGCATCGGCGCGGTAGTCGGATTCGCCTCGGCGATACTCGATCGCGATGGCGCGCGGCGTGCCTCTGTCGGTATCGAGCACGATGCGCTTCGCGAGGGCGCCCGTCACCAGCGTGACGTTGCCGCGCGCGAGCGCCGGGCGCAGGTAGGCGACCGCGGCGCTGCAGCGCAGGCCGTTGCGGATCGTGGCCTGCATCGGCCCGAAGCCTTCGACGGATGCGCCGTTGTAGTCGTCGTTCTCGGGATAGCCGCAGGCACGTGTCGCGTCGAGGAAGCCACCCACCAACGGGTCGCGATAGTCGAGCCGGATCACGGTGAGCGGGCCGCGGCCGCCGCGCAGCGCCGATTCGCCGCGCTCCCACGATTCGGAGCGCTTGAAGTACGGCAGCACCGCGTCGTAGGACCAGTCGGTCAGGCCGAATTCGTCGGCCCAGCCTTCGTAGTCTTCCCGCGCGCCGCGTGCGTAGGCCATGCCGTTGATCGACGACGAGCCGCCCACTACCTTGCCGCGCGCGCATTCGATCCGGCGGCCGTCCATGCCGGCTTCCGGCTCGGTGAAATAGCCCCAGTCGAACAGCCGGTTCTTCAGGATCTGGCCCCACGTCAGCGGCACCTTGATGTACGGCGAGCGATCCTGCTCGCCGGCCTCGATTACGAGGATGCGAACGTTCGGGTCCTCGCCGAGCCGGTAGGCCAGTGCGCAACCGGCCGAGCCGGCGCCGACGATCACGTAGTCGTATGTGGCGGCCTTCATCGCAGCACCTCGTCACGCGGAGGGGCCAGGCGTATGGCCGGAACAAGCGTCGAATGAACCATGATGTCTCCATTTGGGCCTGAACGTAGGCCTCTCGGTTGTGGGTTTATTCGATTGTGTGTAACCTAAAATATATCTTCCAATACGTATTGCGTCGCCATTCAATACTTGAATGACTATCAATGAGGGAGCTGTGCGCGGATTCGATTCGTATCTCACTTTTCAGAAGCTCGAGGTGTTCTGCACCGTGGTGGAGCTCGGCAGCGTTACGCGCGCAGCTGACCGCCTGTGCATCGCGCAGCCGGTCGTAACCGCACATGTGCGCAGCATGGAGAAGCGGCTCGGCTATGCGCTCGTGAAGCGCGCCGGCCGCAACATCGCGCTCACGGAAGCCGGCGAGCGCATCTATCGCTGGGCGACCGAGGTCATCACGCGCACCCGCGAGGTCGAGCGCGAACTCGCCGGTCTCGAGCAGGGCGAAATGGGCAACGCGGCCGTCGCGACGTCGATGTCGATCGGCTCTTACGCGATGCCGCCGCTGCTCGCCGAATTCCACCGACGACAGCCCGACGGGCTCGTGACCGTACAGATCCTGACGCCGCAGGCGGCCGTCGATGCGACCCGCGTCGGCGGTTGCGATTTCGCGGTCATCCTGATCGCGGCCAATCAGGATCTCGAAGGGCTGACGACCATTCCAGTGTGGGAGGACGAACTGCTGCTCGTGTGCGGCGCATCGAGCCCGTGGGCTGCGCAGCCGGCCCGCGAGCTCGACCTGCGCCGCGTGCCGTTCGTGAGCACGCCGCGCAACCAGCCGCGCCGCGAGCTCGAAGAGGCGCTGCTGCGCGAGCGCGGCCTCGAGCATCGCAAGGTCGTGATGGAACTCGGGCATCCGGAAGCGATGAAGCAAGTGGTGCGCGAGAACCTCGGCGTGAGCTTCATGTTCGCGTCAGCGGTGCGCGCAGAGGTCGAGCGGCGCGAACTGGTCGTGCTCGATCGCCCTGATCTCGCGATCAAGGTGCCGATCTATCTCGTGCACCGCGACGACAAACGCTTTTCGGCGTTCCAGGCCGAACTCGTGGAATTCATCGTCGATTCCGCGTCAGCCGGCGCGGCAGAGCGCATCGCGAATTCATAGTCTGGTGGCTATTTGTATGGCGATCAATAGCTAATAGACCTATGGTCGACCCGGTTCTAAGCTGGCTGCGTGCTTGACGGTCCGCCTCGCGACGCGAAGCGGGCGTGCGCACTGCCAGTCAACCCGAAAACAGGCCGACCCATGTGTACTCTTCATCTTCAATCCGGCGGCGCAGCCGCGTATGCGGACGATGCCGGGCGTCCCGCCGATGCGCCGGATCCCGCGCTCGTCGAGGATCTCGTCTGCGCGAACCGCATCCTGTTCGACCAGGGCATCGTCGATGCCTTCGGTCACGTCAGCGTCCGTCACGACAAGGATCCGCAGCGTTTCCTGCTGGCGCGCAACATGGCGCCGGGCACCGTCGGCATCGACGACATCGTCGAATTCACGCTGGACGGCGTGCCGGTCAATGCCGGCGGGCGCGCCGTCTATCTGGAGCGTTTCATCCACGGCGAGATCTACAAGGCGCGTCCGGACGTGCACGCGATCGTGCACAGCCATTCGCCGACCGTGCTGCCGTTCAGTATCACGAAACGCACGCCGCTGCGGCCGGTGTGCCACATGAGCGGATTTCTTGGCGCGGGTACGCCGGTGTTCGAGATTCGCGATACCGCCGGTGATGCGACGGACCTGCTCGTGCGCGACAACGCGCTCGGCGCGGCGCTGGCGCAGCGGCTCGGCAGTGCGGCGTTCGTGCTGATGCGCGGTCACGGTTCGACCGTGGTCGCGCCGACGCTCAAGCAGGCCGTGTATCGCGCGGTCTACGCGGAAGTGAATGCGCGGATGCAGATCGAGGCGCTGCAACTGGGTGACGTGGTTTATCTGAGCGAGCAGGAAGCCGCAACCGCGTGCGCGAACATCGAAACGCAGGTGGAACGCCCGTGGGCGCTTTGGAAGCGGCGCGTGCAGCTCGAGCAACACACGGGCGCGCGTTGACCGGCGATCGAATCATCGAGGAGACGAGTATGGACGAGCAGTGGATAACCGGCCATTTGCTGATCGACGGAGAACTGGTCGGCAGCGAGACCGGAGAGTGGACGGAGTCGATCAACCCGGCTACCGAGGAAGTGATCGGCCGCGCGCCGGCCGGTTCGCGCAAGGACGTCGCGCGTGCAGTAGACGCTGCGCAGCGCGCGTGGCCTGCGTGGGCCGAACGCACCGGCGAGGAGCGCGGCGAACTGTTGCGCGGGTTTGGCGAGCGCTTGCTCGAACGCGCGGAGGCGTTGTCACGCATCGAGGTGCTCGATTCAGGCAACACCTACGTGCCGACGCTTGCGAGCATGCACGAGACGGTGCGCAGCCTGCGCTATTACGCGGGGCTCGTGCACGGGCTGCACGGCGAGACGATCCCGGCCACCGGCCGCCATCTGCACATGACCGTGTACGAGCCGTACGGCGTCGTCGGCCGGATCGCCGCGTTCAATCATCCGGCGATGTTCTCCGCGGCGCGTACCGCATCCGCGCTCGTGACCGGCAACACGGTGGTGGTGAAGCCGCCCGAAACGTCGCCGTTGTCCGTGCTCGTGCTCGGTGAGGTCGCGCGTGAGACATTGCCGGCCGGCGTGTTCAACATCGTCAACGGCACGGGCGCGGAAGTCGGCGATGCGCTGGTGCGCCATCCGGACGTGAAGCGTCTCGCGCTGATCGGGTCCGTGCCGACCGGGCAGGCGATCCAGCGCAGTGCGGCGGAAGTGGGTGTCAAGCACGTGACGCTCGAGCTGGGCGGCAAGAATCCGATGATCGTGTTTCCGGACGCGGATCCGGATGCGGCGGCCGAGAGCGCGGTGCGCGGGATGAATTTCTCATGGCAGGGCCAGTCGTGCGGCTCCAATTCGCGGCTGCTGGTGCACGACGACATTTACGACGACGTGCTCGCGCGTGTCGTCGAGCGCGTGGCCGCGATTCGCGTCGGCGATCCGATGTTGCCCGACACGGGCATGGGCCCGATCAATTCGCGCAAGAGCTACGAACACGTGATGAGCTTTCTCGACCCGGCGCAGACGCATGGCGCGCGGCTGATGACGGGCGGCCGCCGCCCGCCCGGGCACGCTTTCGAAAAAGGCTTCTGGGTCGAGCCGACCGTCTATGCCGATGTCACGCCCGAGATGCGGCTGTGGCGCGAGGAAGTCTTCGGCCCGATTCTGTCGGTCGCACGATGGCGTGATGTCGACGAAGTGGTCGCGATGGCCAACGACACGGAATACGGGCTCTCGGCCGCGATCTGGACCAACGACATCCGGCAGGCGCTCAACACCGCGCGTCGCATCCGTGCGGGCAGCGTGTTCGTCAACGGCAGCAACACGCACTTCCTCGGCGTGCCATGGGGCGGCTTCAAGAACAGCGGCGTCGACCGGGAAGAGGGGATCGAGGAGATGTATAGCTACGTCGAGAAGAAGGTCATCAACGTGATGCTGTAGCAGGCGCGACTCGCCGCCGGTCGTTCCCGTCATCGACGGGTTCGGCCGGCGACGGCGCTCGCGATCCATCAGTCGACGCCGGGTAACCCGGCCCACGGCGGCGCATCGAGCGGGGAACACATATCCCGCACGCGCCGATTAGATAGTTTTACTAATAAAAATGACAGGCCGGCGTGCGGTTCGCTCGTATGCGAACGGCGCGTCGGACACTGACGGTTTGGAGACAGCATCCGTGAGAATGAAGACATTGGCCGTCGCGCTGGCGATGGTGTCGTGCCACGTGCACGCGCAGAGTTCTGTCACGCTGTTCGGTCTGGTCGACAACGGCATTTCGTACGTGAGCAATTCGGGCGGCAAGGCGCTGGTTCAGGCGATGTCCGGCATCCAGGCGCCCAACCTGATCGGGATCCGCACGGTCGAGGATCTCGGCGGCGGGTTCCAGGCGCTCGTCTTCATGGCGTCGCAGCCCGATATCAACAGCGGCACGGTGCGCGGCGGCGCACTGTCCGGACGCGAGTCCTATGTCGGCATCGTCACGCCGTACGGCACCGTGACGCTTGGCAGGCAGTTCGACTACATGTTCGACAACCTGTCGCTGCATCGCTGGGGGCACGAGATTTCGTATGTCAGCCTGTACCAGCTGCCGGGCGGCCCGTTCTCGAAACTGGGCGCGGCGCTCGGCACCTTCGACTACACGCGTACGGCGGGCGGGGGCGCAACACCGAACGCGATCAAGTTCACGTCCGCGTATTACGGCGGGTTCCGGTTCGGCGCGTTGTATGGCTTCAGCAACATCGCCGGGCAGACCGGCAGCAACAGCCTGTCGAGCTTCGGCGTGTCCTACGACAACGGGCCGTTGCGGCTGGATGCGGCGTACACGTATTCGAAAGAAGAGGGAATCGACAACGGGCACCTCGGCATCCGCAATGCCGGCGCGGGCGGACGCTATACATTCGGCGACTTCGCGCTCGACGCGCTGTACGTGAATACGCGCAACACGCTGACGGGCGCGCACGTCGACACCTACGAGATCGGCGGGCTGTACCGGTTCGCGCCGGATTTCTTCGCGTATGCGAACTACCTGTACGCGAAGGGCAGCCGGCAACTGACCGGCAATCATTCGAATCAGGCTGGCATCACGGTCGATTACCTGTTGTCGAAGAAGACCGACATCTACATGAGCGCCGTATATCAGCAGGCGAGCGGCGGCCAGGACGTCATTGCGTCTATCTGCGGCACGTTCACGGCATCGTCGGGCGCGCGGCAATCAGTGTTGCGGGCAGGTGTACGCACGGTCTTCTGAATGTCCAACCCCGATAGCGATTGGCCTGTCACTGATGGAGTGGGCCGCGCGGATTGCGCTATCGGGATGCTAGCGCAGACCGAATCGGTGATTGCTGGGTCGCCGGACAGCTTGGTGAGCTTACCACTGACAATTAACGGGTTCTGCGGTGCCACAGCCACGATCTTAGATATTGCGGTGGGGAGCGGTACGCGCTATGTCTCTGTGTGCAGTGTGGCACACCTTCTGCCGACTAAACATTCCCCGGACAAACGCTTCGGTCGCGTAGATGCGCGTGATTTCGGCAAGGCCGACAGGAAACCCATCGGCGGCTCGTTTAAGTAGCTTCTCTAGACCATCGCGGCGCACCATTCGTTCCGCTACACAAAATCCGTCCAGACAAACTTCTCGTATGTGGTCATAGTGCACGTAAAGACTTTGTAAGGCTGAGTGTGTTGTCTCGCCTTTGTCGGTCCGCCATAGATTTGGCAAATTCGACGAATCGAAGGCAGCTTGTCGGACGATTAGGCGGTTGTGACAGCCCGTGAACAAGTCTTCCAAACTAGCTCCGAGGGCGAGTTCAACCATTGGCTGCGCGAGAAATGGCAAGATCGGGCGGCGTATGGTAGGGCGAACCTGGACCACAGTTTCGTCCAGAGTCGCCGCCAGTGCAGCCATTTGATATCTTTTCCTGGCTGTACCAACAATCTCCAATTGGTTAGCAGGTCGTCGTATAGACCGGCAGGCATCGCCCTCGGGCACCCATGCACGACACTCGGATTAGCGTTTTGCCAAAGCCCGCCGCGAAAGTACTGCCGCGCGTCGTCCATTGATTGTTTGAGCGCGCCCCAAATCGGTATCCGATAGTAAATTGCGAGATCCCGCAAGGCGGTGATCGCCCGCTTCACAGCGGCGCATCGCAGGATACTTGGATGTGCGTCCCGTACGCTGCCGTTAGCCCGTGATCTTCCGAAAATGTTCCGCGTCGCAGTCGATACAGACCCAGCGAGAGTCACGCATGCGTCCTATCCCCGGCGATCTAGAGGAAGTGTGGGACTTAGGGAACAATCACTACGTTCCTTTTCTTTCGAAAGGCCTGACGTCGGGCAAGCTCGTGGGCTCACCGCCAGCGGCTGGGTCGTTCCTGCTTGATTCGATCTGGCTATCACTTCATGCAAATTTCGGATTGTTCCGCTATTGCTGGCGCTCCAACATAGGCGCTGCAGAGGACATTCAATCCACACAAGGAGACATTGCATGAAGTTGGTGCGCTTTGGTGTGCCGGGCGAGGAGCGACCCGGCGTCATTGACGGGGACGGTCGCATTCGCGATCTGTCGGGTCACGTGGAAGACATCGCGTCGGACGCGCTCTCCGACGACAACCTGCGCCGCCTCGCGGCGCTCGATGCGGCGTCGCTTCCGCTCGCACCGGACAGCGCCCGGATCGGCCCGTGTGTCGGCCGGGTCGGCAAGATGATTTGCGTCGGCCTGAACTATTCGGATCACGCCGCGGAATCGAACATGGCCGTCCCGACGGAGCCGGTACTGTTCATGAAGGCGACGAGCGCGATCGTCGGCGCGCACGACGACGTCGAGATTCCGCCGGGCGCTGAGAAGGTCGACTGGGAAGTCGAACTGGGCGTCGTCATCGGTCGCGAGGCGCGCTATGTGTCGCGCGAACGTGCGCTGGACTACGTCGCCGGCTACTGCGTCGTCAACGATGTATCGGAGCGTGCGTACCAGCTGGAGCGTGGCGGGCAGTGGGACAAGGGCAAGGGATGCGACACGTTCGGCCCGCTCGGCCCGTGGCTCGTCACGCGCGACGAGATCCCCGATCCCCAGTCGCTGCGCCTGTGGCTCGAGGTCGATGGCAAGCGCTACCAGGATGGCAGCACGCGGACGATGATCTTCGACGTCGCCACGCTCGTGTCCTATATCAGCCAGTTCATGAGCCTGCAGCCGGGGGACGTGATTTCCACCGGTACGCCGCCCGGCGTCGGGTTGGGACAGAAGCCGGAGCCGGTCTTTCTGCGCGCGGGCCAGACCATGCGGCTCGGTATCGACGGACTTGGCGAGCAGCAGCAACGCACGGTTGCCGCACGTATGCCGGAGGCACGATGAACCAGATCGAACTGAGCGGCCGGGTGGTCGTGATCACGGGCGGCGCGCGCGGCATCGGCTATGCGGTCGCGCAGCGGGCACTGCGCTCGGGCGCGGCGGTGTCGTTGTGGGACGTCGACGCGGAGCGGCTCGCGCGCAGCCAGCATGAACTGTCGGAACTCGGCACCGTATCGACCGTCGTCGTTGAACTAACCGACGAAGCGTCCGTCGACGCCGCGGCCGCGGCCACGTTCGAGCGCCACGGTGCGATCGACGTGCTGATCAACAGTGCCGGTATCACGGGGGGCAACGGCCTGACGTGGGAACTGCCGCCCGAGGTCTGGCGCCGCGTGATCGACGTGAACCTGATCGGCTCGTATCTGACGTGCCGCGCCGTGGTGCCGCACATGCTCGAGAAGGGCTACGGCCGCATCGTCAACATCGCATCGGTGGCCGGCAAGGAAGGCAATCCGAACGCATCGCACTACAGTGCTTCGAAGGCCGGCCTGATCGGCCTCACGAAATCCCTCGGCAAGGAACTGGCGACCCGCGGGATCCTCGTGAACGCGGTCACGCCCGCGGCAGCGAAGACCGAGATCTTCGACTCGATGTCGCAGCAGCATATCGACTACATGCTGTCGAAGATCCCGATGAACCGCTTCCTGATGCCGGACGAGGCCGCGTCGCTGATCCTGTGGCTCGCGTCCGAGGATTGCGCGTTCAGCACCGGGGCCGTGTTCGACCTGTCGGGCGGTCGCGCCACCTATTGATCGACGGTAGCCGACCCGCGCCAAGCGGGTCGCACGATACAGGGCGGATCGACCGCCCGGACAAGGAGACACCACGATGAACGCGACGCAACCCGCTGTCGAGCAGGCGGTCGGCAGGGTCATGCGGAGGTTGCTGCCGTTCCTGTTGCTGATGTACGTCCTCGCATTTCTCGACCGGACGAATGTCGGCTTTGCCCAGCACGCGCTGCAACGCGACGCCGGCCTGTCCGATGCGGCATTCGCTTTTGGCGCAGGCGTGTTCTTCGTCGGCTACGCGCTGCTCGAGGTGCCGAGCAACCTCATCATGCATCGGGTCGGGGCACGAATCTGGATGTGCCGGATCATGGTCACGTGGGGGCTCGTGTCGGCGGGAATGGCATTCACGAACAGCGCAACCACGTTTTACGTATTGCGGTTCCTGCTAGGCGTTGCCGAAGCAGGGTTCTTCCCGGGGATCATTTATTACCTGACGAACTGGTTTCCGCAATCGGCACGGGCCCGCGCGATCGGCGTGTTCTATTTCGGTGCGCCGTTCGCGTTCATCTTCGGCGCGCCCTTGTCGGGGTGGTTGCTGGATCTGCACGGCGCATTCGGCCTGGCCGGTTGGCGCTGGATGTTCATCGTCGAGGGCGGGCTGGCGTCGCTGGTCGGCGTATGGGCGCTTCGCTATCTCGACGATGCGCCGGGCGACGCGCAATGGCTCGGTATGCCGGCTCGCCGCGTGCTGGTCGACGCGATCGAACAGGATGCGAAGGTCGCGATGCAACATGGCCCGCGCAGCGTGATGGCTGCGGTGACGAATGCGCGTGTGCTGGCCTATGCGGCGATCTATGCGTTGATCCAGATAAGCGTGTATGGCGTGATCTTCTTCCTGCCGCAACAAGTCGGCGCATTGCTCGGCCGACATGTCGGCTTCGAAGTCGGGCTGGTCACCGCAGTGCCGTGGCTGTGCGCGCTCGGCGCCGCGTGGTGGATACCGCGCCTGGCGGAACGCTCGAGCGGACATCGGAAGTGGGCGATCGTCATGCTCGTGTGTGCCGCCGCCGGCATTGCGCTGTCGGGCATTGCACCTGCGCCGCTCGTCGCGCTCGCCGGGCTGTGCGCGGCCGCGAGCGGTTTCATTGCCGCCCAGCCGCTGTTCTGGACGTTTCCCGCGCGCGACCTGACCGGGGCGGCCGCCGCGGGCGGCATCGCGCTCATCAATTCACTCGGCAGCCTGGGCGGATTCATCGCACCGACACTGCGCGCATGGGCCGACCGCTGGTTCGGTGCAGGCGCGGCCGGGCTGCAGGTGCTCGCGCTTGCCAGCTTGCTGGCAGCGTTGCTGATTGCGGTCATCGTGCCGCGTCGATCCGTCGGCCTTGCCGCCGAACCATTCAAACCGCCTGTCCAGCGCATGCGGTAACCCAGCCAAAACATTCGGAGCTTATTCTTCATGGCCATGCCCACCATCAAGCATGTGCGTGCGTTCACCGTTCGCGGCGGCGGCGCGGATTATCACGATCAGGACGACGGACACTGGATCGACGACCACATCGCCACGCCGATGTCGCGTTACCCGGAATACCGTGAGAGCCGACGGTCGTTCGGCATCAACGTCCTCGGCACGCTCGTGGTCGAGATCGAAGCGAGCGACGGCAGCGTGGGCTTCGCGGTCACGACGGGCGGCGAAATCGGTGCGTTCATCGTCGAAAAGCATCTCGCGCGTTTCCTCGAAGGCCGGAGCGTGACCGACATCGAGACGATGTGGGACCAGATGTATTACGCGACGCTCTACTACGGACGCAAGGGCGTCGTGCTCAATACGATCTCCGGCGTCGATCTCGCGTTGTGGGATCTGCTCGGCAAGGTGCGTGGCGAACCGGTCTATCAGCTGCTTGGCGGCCCGGTTCGCGACGAGCTGGTGTTCTACGCGACCGGCGCGCGTCCGGATCTCGCCAAGCAGATGGGCTTCATCGGCGGC
Organism: Burkholderia sp. Se-20373; assembly: GCF_017104705.1. Classification (NCBI taxonomy): domain Bacteria; kingdom Pseudomonadati; phylum Pseudomonadota; class Betaproteobacteria; order Burkholderiales; family Burkholderiaceae; genus Burkholderia; species Burkholderia sp. Se-20373. The sequence goes on from NZ_JAAGPH010000054.1 coordinate 36,529, forward strand.
AAGATGCCGTTGCAGCACGGTCCGGCCGAGAACGAGGAAGGGCTCCGTAAGAACCTGGAGAAACTCGCCGACATGCGCAACCGCGTCGGCGACGACTTCTGGCTGATGTTCGACTGCTGGATGAGCCTCGACGTGCGCTATGCGACGCGTCTCGCCAACGCCGCCCACGAATACGGCCTGAAGTGGATCGAAGAATGCCTGCCGCCCGACGACTACTGGGGCTATGCGGAACTGCGGCGCAACGTACCGCGCGGCATGATGGTGTCGACGGGCGAGCACGAGGCGACCCGTTGGGGCTTCCGCATGCTGCTCGAAATGGGATGTTGCGACCTGATCCAGCCTGACGTCGGCTGGTGCGGCGGGATCACCGAGCTCATCAAGATCTCGGCGCTGGCGGACGCGCACAACGTGATGGTGGTGCCGCACGGTTCATCGGTGTACAGCTACCATTTCGTCGTGACGCGCCACAATTCGCCGTTCGCGGAATTCCTGATGATGGCACCGAAGGCGGACGAAGTCGTACCGATGTTCACGCCGCTGTTGCTCGATGAGCCGGTCCCGGTCAACGGGCGGATGAAGGTGCCGGACCGGCCGGGATTCGGCGTGCGGCTCAATCCCGAATGCGCGCTGGTTCGTCCGTACACGCATTGAACGCAACGAGGAGAAACAAGGTGCTGCTCGAAGACAAGGTCGTCATCGTCACTGGGGGCTCGCGCGGCATCGGCCGGGCTATCGCCGTCGCCAGCGCGCGTGAAGGCGCGGACGTGGTCGTCAATTACTGGGGCGACAACGACGCGTCGTATGGGCGGCGCTCCGCCATTGCCGAGGTCGTCGCCGAAGTCGAGCGCGCGGGTCGTCGCGCGATTGCAATCGAGGGCAATGTCGCGCTGCCGCAAACCGGCATCGACCTGGTTCGCCATGCGGTAGACGCGTTCGGCAAGGTCGACGTGCTGGCCAGCAACGCCGGCATCTGTCCGTTTCACGCATTTCTCGACATGCCTCCGTCGGTCCTGGAGCGCACGATCGGCGTCAACCTGAACGGTGCGTTCTATGTGACGCAGGCGGTCGCACGCCAGATGAAGGAACAGGGAACGGGGGGCGCGATCGTCGCAACCAGTTCGATCAGCGCGCTCGTGGGGGGCGGCATGCAGACGCATTACACGCCGACGAAGGCCGGTGTGCATTCGTTGATGCAGTCGTGCGCGATCGCGCTCGGCCCGTACGGCATTCGCTGCAATTCCGTGATGCCGGGGACGATCGCGACCGATCTGAACGCAGCGGATCTCGAGGACGAAGACAAGCGGCGCTATTTCGAGAAGCGCATCCCGCTCGGCCGGCTGGGCCAGCCCGAGGACGTGGCCGATTGCGTGGTGTTCCTCGCGTCCGACCGGGCGCGCTACGTGACGGGGGCCGCGCTACTGGTCGATGGCGGGATGTTCGTGAACCTGCAGTGAGCGAGGGGCCGCCTTCGCGGCCCGCGTGATCAGTTCGCGACCGGTTGCGAGAAGCGGCGAAGCAGCGCGATGAAGTGAACCGCGGGCTCGGCCAGCGGTTCCTCCTTGCGCGTGAGGATCCCGTAGCCGGGCAGGCTCTTGCCGATTTCGATCGGAAGTGCGACGAGCAGCTTCGCACGCACGTGGTCGCGCACGACCGATTCGGGAAGCATCGCGACCGCGTCGTACGTTCCGACCAGTTGCAGCGTCGCGAAGATCGAGCCGCATTCCGTGACGTTGGCGGGCGTCGACAGGTTTGCGCGGGCAAACTCCTCTTCCAGGATCGCGCGCGCGGGGCTCGTGACCGGTTGCGCGATCCAGGGCCATGCGACGAGTTCGTCGAGCGACACGCGGGACACGCCGGCGAGCGGGTGTCGGGCACGTACGACGAGCACGAGCGTCTCGCGTGCGAGCGGTTCGAAGCTGAAGTCGTTGTGCTGGAGCGATGCGGTCAGTCGGCCCAGTGCAAGGTCGACGTCGCGTCGGTAGAGGAGCTGAACGATCTGATCGCTGGTCTCGCCGAGGATCCGCATGCTGAGGAGTGGGCGCTCGGTTTTCAGTGCGGCGACGGCGAGTGCCAGTACGTCGGGTGCGGCGCCCATGATCGCGCCGACCGTGAGCTGGCCGTGCCCGCCGCGGCGCTTCGCATCGAGATCCTCGGCGAAGCGGGTCAGGTCGGACAGTGCGCGGCGAGCGTAGGTGAGCACGACCTCTCCCAGCGCGGTAGGAGACATGCCGCGGGCGTTGCGCTCGAACAGCCGGAAACCGAACGCGTCCTCGATATCGCCCAGCATGCGGCTCGCGCTCGGTTGCGCGACGTTGATTTCGTCCGCGGCCTGATGGAGGTTGCGCGTATCGTCGAGCGCCACGAGGAGCCCGAGGTGCTTGAACTTCAGGCGGTTGACGAGCGAGACGGTGACGTCGTGCGGACTCATGTGAGGAATGCGATTCGGTTTGTGGATCGCCCAATCACGAATACGGATTGGTTTGTTATCGGTGGCGGAATTATAGTCGCTGCCATACGCCACTGGCGCACAAAAAACGGCATGACACGACGGAGATTCAAACATGGAGACGATCGCCTTCCGGATGGTGCTGAATCCCGGGCAGAGCGAGGAGTACAGGCGCCGGCACCGGGAGATCTGGCCCGAGCTGGTCGAGACGCTTCACGAGGCCGGCATTCGCGATTACTGGATTTTTCTCGACGACGCGACCAACCATCTGTTTGCCGTGCTGAAGCGCGAACGCGATCACCGGATGGACCAGCTCGTGACCGACGACGTCATGCGCAAATGGTGGGGCTTCATGGCCGACATCATGGCCACCGGTTCGGACGGCGCGCCGGCACAGAAGCCGCTGGTCCCGATGTTCTATCTTCCCTGACCCGCACACGGAGACACCGCATGCAAGTCATCGATCCCCATGTGCACTTCTGGTCGCTGGGTACGCACCACTACCCGTGGCTCGAGCATCCGAAAACGTCGTTCGTCGGCGATGCGCTGCTGTTGAAGCACGACTACCTGCCCGGTGATCTGTTGAGCGATGCCGGCGAGATCGAGATCGTGAAGATCGTGCACGTCGAAGCCAATCACGATCCGGCCGACCCGGTCGAGGAGACGCGCTGGCTGCAGACGCTCGCCGATGCTGGCGACGGACGGGCTGCCGGATGGCCGAACGGCATCGTCGCCGCGGCGGATCTGAGCGTACCGGATGTCGAGGCAACGCTGGCCGGACATGCTGCGTTCGCAAACGCACGCGGCATTCGCCAGATCCTCAACGTGCATGACAACCCGCTGTACGGCTATGTTCAGCGGCATTACCTGCGCGACCCGGTCTGGCGGAAAAACTTCGGACTGCTTGCGCGATACGGCCTGTCGTTCGACTTGCAGCTCTATCCGTCGCAGATGGACGAGGCGGCGCATCTGGCGCGGGTGCATCCCGACATCCAGATCGTGCTGAACCACGCCGGAATGTTCGTCGATCGCGACAGCCCTGCCGGTTATCGCGCGTGGCGCGAGGGCCTGAAAACGCTGGCCGCGTGCCCGAACGTGGCGGTCAAGATCAGCGGGCTGGCGATGTTCGATCATCACTGGACCGTGGAAAGCCTGCGTCCGTATGTGCTCGAGACGCTGGATACCTTCGGCGTCGAGCGCGCGATGTTCGCGTCGAACTTTCCGGTCGACAGGCTGTTCGGCTCGTACGACGCGTTGTGGCAAGCGTATGCGCGCATCGTCGCAGGCGCGAGCGATGACGAGCGGCGGCAGCTGTTCGTCGCCAACGCCGAGCGCATCTACCGCATCTAGCGGTGCCAGCGGCCGCGGCAATGGCTGGCGGCCGCACAACGACAATATCGACGGAGACAACAGTGCAGACATCCTCAAGCGGCACGACCGTGCCGCGGTTGGCGCTCAGCGGCGCCAGCAAGTCGTTCGGCGCGGTGCGCGCGCTGATCGACGGCAACCTCACGATGATGCCGGGCGAAGTGCACGCGCTGCTCGGCGAAAACGGCGCAGGTAAATCGACGCTCGTGAAGATTCTCGCGGGCGTCCATGCGCCCGACACGGGCACGCTGTCCATCGACGGGACCGAGCGGCGGTTTTCGTCGCCGGCCGATGCGCGCGATGCCGGCATCGCGGTGATTTATCAGGAGCCGACGCTTTTCTTCGATCTGTCGATCGCGGAAAACATCTACATGGGACGGCAGCCCGTCGACCGGTTCGGGCGCATCGATTACGACACGATGCATCGGGAAGTGGCCGAGCTGCTCGTATCGCTGGGCGTGAACCTGAAACCGCAGCAGTTGGTGCGCGGCCTGTCGATTGCGGACCAGCAGGTCATCGAGATCGCGAAAGCGCTGTCGGTCGACGCGAACGTGCTGATCATGGACGAGCCCACTGCCGCGCTGTCGCTGCCCGAAGTCGAACGGTTGTTCGCGATCGTGCGGACGCTGCGCGAGCGGGGCGCGGCGATTCTATTCATCACGCACCGTCTGGAGGAAGTGTTCGCGTTGACGCAGCACCTGACGATCATGCGGGACGGCGCGAAGGTTTTCGACGCGCGCACGTCGGACATGACCACGGCCGACATCGTCGCGAAGATGGTGGGACGTGACCTGGAGACGTTTTATCCGAAAGCGCAGGTCGAGCCGGGCGACGTGAAGCTCGCGGTTCGAGGGCTCACGCGCATCGGTGTATTCAAGGACGTGACGTTCGATGTCCGCGCCGGTGAAATCGTCGCGCTGGCTGGCCTGGTGGGTGCCGGTCGCAGCGAGGTGGCGCGGGCGATCTTCGGCATCGACCCGCTCGATTCGGGCGAGATCCGCGTGGCGGGCAAGGTGCTCTCGGCCGGGCAGCCCGGGCGGGCGATCAAGGCCGGGCTCGCGATGGTGCCGGAAGACCGGCGCCAGCAGGGGCTCGCACTGGAACTCAGCATCGCGCGCAACGCCTCGATGACGGTGCTCGGTCGCCTGACACGGTTCGGTTTGATTTCCGCAGCGCGTGAAGCGGTGCTTGCGCACGAGTGGGGCGCCCGCTTGCGCCTGAAAGCGAGCGACCTGACGTTGCCGGTCGGCACATTGTCTGGCGGCAATCAGCAGAAGGTGGTGCTCGGCAAGTGGCTGGCGACCGGTCCGAAGGTGCTGATCATCGACGAGCCGACGCGCGGCATCGATGTCGGCGCGAAGGCGGAAGTGTATGGGGCGCTGTCCGAGCTGGTCAGGGACGGCATGGCGGTACTGATGATTTCGAGCGAACTGCCGGAAGTGCTCGGCATGGCCGATCGCGTGCTCGTGATGCACGAAGGCCGCATCCGCGCGGAGATTCCGCGGGCGCTCGCGACTGAGGAGCGAATCATGCGGGCCGCGCTCGGGCAAGACGATATCGAACTGGGACGGGCGGCATGACGAGCGGAACAAACACGATGAATCGAACCGAGCGCATCCCGACGCGTGGAACACTGGCTGGCGGATTGTCTGCCGTCGTGAAGCGACGCGAGGCGACATTGTTCGTCGTCCTGGTGGCGCTGATCGCATGCACGGCGCTTGCCCGTCCGCAGTTTCTCAGCATGCAGAATCTGCGGGATGTGCTGCTCAACGTGTCGATCGTCGGCTTGCTGACCGCAGGCATGACGGTCGTGATGCTGATGCGGCACATCGATCTGTCGATCGGCTCGGTGGTCGGCATCAGCGCGTATGGCGTCGGCGCCCTTTATGTCGCGTATCCGGCCATGCCGGTGCCCGTCGCCCTGGCGGCGGGGCTCGCCATCGGGCTGGCGGCCGGCGCGATCAATGCCAGTCTGGTCGCCATCGGCCGGGTCCCGTCGTTGGTCGCGACGCTGTCGACGCTCTACATCTTTCGTGGCGCCGACTATGCGTGGGTCCACGGCGGCCAGATCAACGCCACGAGCCTGCCCGATGCGTTCTCGCGGCTTGCGACCGGTTCGGTCCTGGGCATTCCGGTCCTGGCGCTGGTCGCCGCTGTCGTTCTCGCCGGGCTGTCGGTCTATCTGAAGCAGTTTCGTGCGGGGCGCGAACATTACGCGATCGGTTCCAATCCGGAGGCGGCGCGGCTGGCCGGCATCCGGGTCGATCGGCGCGTCATGACCGGCTTCATGATCTCCGGCGCGATCGCGGGCTTCGCCGGCGCACTTTGGCTGGCACGCTTCGGCACGGTCGATGCGAGTACGGGCAAGGGTATCGAACTCCAGGTGGTCGCGGCGGCCGTGGTCGGCAGCGTGGCCATCAACGGCGGCGTCGGCACGATCCTGGGCGCGACGCTTGGCGCGGTCGTGCTCGGTGTCATCAGCATCGCGCTCGCGGTGCTTCACGTCTCGCCCTTCTGGGAGCAGGCAATCCAGGGCGCGCTGATCGTGGCGGCCGTCGCCACCGATACGCTGCTCGCCCGCTCCATCGCAAAACGCATGATGAGGAAACGCGACCATGGTTAATCGATCCAACCCGGTTCCGGTCCGCCGGTCCGCCGCTGCGCTGACCTGGGAAGTACTCCTGGCCGTCATCCTTGCAGCGTCGCTGGTGATGGCGCGCGTGCTGTCGCCGGTCTTTCTCGACGCGGCCAACTTGACCAACATCCTGCTCGACATCGCCGAGATCTCGTTGATGGCGATGACGATGACGCTGATCGTCGTGACGGGCGAGATCGACCTGTCGGTGGCGTCGATCCTCGGTGCATCGAGCGCGCTGATGGGCGTGCTCTGGCATCTCGGCCTACCGATGCCGGTCGTCATCGTTCTGGTGCTCGCTGGCGGCGCGCTTGCCGGGTTCTTCAATGGCTGGGTGATCGTTCGCTTCGAACTGCCGTCACTGGCGGTGACCATCGGGACGCTCGCGCTGTTTCGCGGCCTCGCGTACGTGCTGCTCGGCGACCAGGCGATTGCGGATTTTCCGGCGGCTTACACGTCGTTCGGGATGAATACGGTAGGTGCGACGTTCATTCCCGAGCCGTTCGTCATCGTCATCGTCGCTGCCGTGCTGTTTACCGTTTTGCTACAGGCGACGGCGTTTGGTCGCAGCCTCTATGCGATTGGGTCCAACAACCAGGCGGCCGCTTTTTCGGGCATCGATGTCAAGAAGACGAAGCTGAAGCTGTTCGTGTTGTCGGGCGTGATGAGCGCGATCGCGGGCATCGTCTACACGCTTCGCTTCACGAGTGCGCGCGGCGACAACGGCGAGGGTTTCGAGTTGGCTGTCATCGCCGCGGTGTTGTTCGGCGGCGTGAGCATCTTCGGCGGACGCGGTTCGTTGTACGGCGTGCTGCTGTCGCTGCTGATCGTCGGCGTCCTGAAGAACGCGCTCACGCTCGTCGACGTGTCGAGCGAGACCCTGACGATCGTCACCGGCGTGTTGCTGCTGTCTTCCGTGCTGATCCCGAATCTTGTCGCGGGCTGGCGGGCGCGCAGAGCGCGACGCGCGATCGCGCATTGAACGGCACCGTGTACCGAGTGTGAACCCAACGCATATCAACAACGCCGGCCGAGCGGCCCGGCGATTCATAGGAGACGTAGCATGATCAAGACACTGCGCATGGCGACGACCGTCGCGGTTTGCAGCCTGTTGTTCGGAATCGGGAGTGCTGCCGGTGCAACCGGTGTGAAGGACGGCCTGAAGATCGCGTTCGTGCCGAAGCAGATCAACAACCCGTACGAGGTCATTGCCGACGAAGGCGGGATGGCGGCCATCAAGGAGTTCAAGGGCGACGGAAAGGTGGTCGGCCCGTCGGACGCCGGCGCGTCGTCGCAGGTGCAGTATGTCAATACGCTGATTACGCAGCGACAGAATGCGATCGTGATCGCGGCAAACGATCCCAACGCGGTCGTGCCGTATCTGAAGCGCGCGATGTCGCAGGGCATCAAGGTCGTCACGTTCGATTCCGACACGGCGGCGGACGGCCGCAATGTTTTCGTGAACCAGGCCAATGCCGAGAGCATCGGCCGCGGACAGATCCAGCTCGTCGCGAAGCTGATGGGCGGGGAGGGTGAGTTCGCGATTCTGTCGGCAACGCCGAATGCCACCAACCAGAACACCTGGATCAAGTGGATGCAGGAGGAACTGAAGAAGCCGGAATACGCGAAGATGAAGCTCGTCAAGATCGCATACGGCAATGACGACGACCAGAAATCGTTTGTCGAAACCCAGGGTCTGCTGCAGGCCTATCCGAACCTAAAGGCGATCGTGTCGCCGACCTCCGTCGGTATCGCCGCCGCCGCGCGCTATATCTCGACGTCGTCGAGCAAGGGCAAGGTGGCGGTGACGGGGCTCGGCACGCCGAACCAGATGCGCGCCTTCGTGAAGAACGGCACGGTCAAGGCATTCCAGCTCTGGGATCCGGGCCAACTCGGCTACCTCGCCGCCTATGCGGCCGCCAATCTCGCATCGGGTGCGATCTCGGGCAAGGAAGGCGAGAGTTTCGAGGCCGGCAAGCTCGGCAAGCGCACGATCGGCAAGAGCGGAGAGGTGATCCTCGGGCCGCCCACGACGTTCGATGCGTCCAATATCGATCAATTCAATTTCTGATATTGCGTTCCGCGACCCCGCCCGATTTCGGGCGGAACGGTCCAGACGGTCGATCGGACGAGACGATCAGCATCGCGTTCGAGCATCACGTTCGGACTTGGGCAGTGCATCGCAGCGCTTAATCCGAATCGACTACGCCTGCGCTGTTCTCGGTTTCCAACGTCAACTGATAGTTTTCTGAGAGGTACTTATGTTACTCGTACTCCAAGGTGGAGGAGGCTTTCGATATTGAGCCGTGGTGTACGTCTATGTCGTGCTTTGACGCCTTCATTTTGAAGTTCGACGAAATCTCATGGAAACGTCTAGCGAACGCCCGTACGCCTGTCGGGCACTAAAACAGTTTCGCCAGATCTCCGCGGTGACGGCGGATGGTGAAATCGACGAGTCGACGCCGAATGCGACCAATCACGCCGCGGGCCGATTGTCCTTTGCCGGTCTGGTCCGGGGAATAGCTTTCGACTGCCTCGCGCGAGCGGACGCCCTTGGCCCAGACGAGTAAGGCGGCTAGGGAGGCGCCATGGGCAAAAGGTTGCGGGCGCGAGCGATCGGACATTCGGAGATGATGGGCACCGGAATGACAGCGGCGTGACGACGGGGTGTGACGCGCCGTCGTGCCTAAACATCATTGACTCGTTCCGGAAAAAGTGGGAAATGGGCGTGTGCGCTAAAGTACTTTGAACCGCTAGCCGTAGCTAGCCAGAACCACTCAGCCGATTCGCCATCCCGCATTAACTGCAATAACGGTGCCGGTCACGAAGCTCGCGGTCTCCGAGGCAAGCCAGAGTACCGCAGTGGCCACGCCGTCCGGAGTGCCGGGGCGACCTAAAGGCGTTTCTGCAACGATGGAGGCAACGCGCTCCTCGGACCGCCCGCCGGTGAATCCTGTCCCGGCGATGAAGCTCGGTGCGATCGCGTTAGCAGTGCAGCCGTGTGGCGCTAGTTCTCACGCGAGCGCAAAGGTAAGGCCGTGAAAGCCTGCCTTCGCTGCGGCATAGGCCAGCCCGCCGATCTGCTGCCGCCAGTTTGTGCGCCACTCAAACTGATATTGATAACTCGCCCCCTAGGACGGGGCAACAGTGGAGCGACGCAGGGCACCATCAAAAAAAGCTGCCTTTGAGGTTGATTTCGATGACCGCGTTCCAATCTAGCTCGGCCTGGTCGAGTGCAGTACCAAGGCTCACTGAACGTACGAACCCCGCGGCATTGACCAGCAGATCCCCGCGCCAGACGTTCGTGAGTGTGGACTCGACATCCGTGCGCTGGCCTGCGTCGGCGAGTTGGCAAGTGGCTGCAGACCCCAGCTTCGCAACGGCTTCTCGTAACCGCTGATCGTTTCGACCGACAATTGTCACGCGATAGCCCGCGTTGATGCGTGCGCGCGCGATGCCCAAGCCGATGCCGCTCGCCCCCCCGGTTACAACTGCACGCCTTTCTCCGTCAATTTCTGGCTCCACTCGTTTGCATTGGATGCAGATTAAAACTGGAAATACGATACGTCTCATACGATTGAACAGCTGTTCTGATAATCTTGTCGTACGGCAACCCTCATTTTTCGGCAGCTCGAACAGTTTCTCGTCCTCGCGGAGACGACGAATTTCCGTCGTGCTGCAGAGCAACTCAACATGGCTCGGCCGCCACCGACGGCGTCGATCCGACATATCGACTTGCTGTTGGGTATGTACTTGCTGGAACGCCGCAGTCGCGTGACGTCTTCATCCGCAGCCGGAAAAGTTTTGCGCGAAGAGACGCGCAGGACAGTGGAACAATCGTAAGCGCTCGACACGTACCGTCTGTTCATGAGGGCGCGGCACCGGCAATCTGATTCCCATCAGATGTAATGGGAATCAGATTGATGAAGCCAGTGGTGCATGGAAGACAACCGGGATCGAGGAAC
>NZ_JAAGPH010000055.1:0-46655 GCF_017104705.1 Burkholderia sp. Se-20373
GACCGGCGACGCGCTCGCCACCGGCGACGGCCGCCTGCTGATCCAGACCGGCGACACCGCGCACGACGCGCTCACGCAGGCCGCGACGCCGGCCGGCGACGCGCAGCCCGTGATGCTGAACAACCTGCTGCGCACGAAGATCGCGGGCGCGCTGTCGGGGCTCGCGCTCGCGTCGCCCGACGTCGCCGCGCGCCGCGACGCGATCGATGCGTTGCTGAAATCGCCCGACCCGGCGCTCAAGCCGATGATCGACCGCGCCCGGGCGAAGGAAACCGATCCCGCGCTGAAGCGCCGCCTCGACGCCTTGTGGGCGATCGCCGCGCTGCACGATGCCGATCCGGCGAAGCGCCTCGAAGCCGTGCAGGTGGTGGCCGCGCGCCACGATCTCGACATGATCGAGCAGTTGCGCCCGCTCGTCGCGAAGAACGCCGACGGCAGCTACGCGGAGCCCGACGCGCGCGTGCGCGACGCCGCGCAGCAGGGTCTCGACACGCTGCACGCGTTGCAGCGCCGCGGCGAGATCGTCGGCACGCTGTTCGCGGGACTGTCGCTCGGCAGCGTGCTGCTGCTCGCAGCACTCGGCCTCGCGATCACGTACGGGCTGATCGGCGTGATCAACATGGCGCACGGCGAATTCCTGATGATCGGTGCGTACGCAACCTATGTCGTGCAGACGCTGATCCAGCGTTACGCGCCCGGCGCGTTCGACTGGTATCCGCTCGTCGCGGTGCCGGTGTCGTTCGTGACGGCCGCGCTCGTCGGCATCGTGCTCGAACGGCTCGTGCTGCGACACCTGTACGGCCGCCCGCTCGAGACGCTGCTCGCGACCTTCGGCGTGAGCCTGATCCTGATCCAGGCGACACGGATGCTGTTCGGCGCGCAGAACGTGCAGGTCGTGAACCCGTCGTGGATGAGCGGCGGCGTGACCGTGATGCAGAACCTGATCCTGCCGTACAACCGGCTCGCGATCCTCGCGTTCGCACTCGCAGTCGTCTTCGTCGCGTGGGCCGTGCTGACGAAGACGCGGCTCGGCCTGTTCGTGCGCGCCGTCACGCAGAACCGCCGGATGGCCGCGTGCGTCGGCGTGAAGACCGCGCGCGTCGACGCGTATGCCTTCGCGTTCGGCGCGGGCATCGCGGGCCTCGGCGGCTGCGCGCTGTCGCAGATCGGCAACGTGGGCCCCGACCTCGGCCAGAACTACATCATCGATTCGTTCATGGCGGTCGTGCTCGGCGGCGTCGGGCAGATCGCCGGCACCGTGCTCGGCGGCTTCGGGCTCGGCCTCGCGAGCAAGGCGATCGAGCCGTTCTGGGGCGCCGTGCTCGCGAAGATCGCGGTGCTCGTGATGATCGTGCTGTTCATCCAGAAACGTCCGCAGGGCATGTTTGCCCCGAAGGGCCGCAGTGCGGAGGCTTGACGTGACTTCATTCACTCACTCGTTGTCCAACCCGGCTGCCGATGCGCCGAAGCCTGCCGCCGCACGCGCGGAAGAGCGCTTCGCGCTCGGCCTGCCGCCCCGCCCCGCACTGCTGTCGCGGCGCGCGTGGCTTGCGCTGATCGCGCTGTGCGTCGCGATCGGCATCGGCGTGCCGCTCGCCGCGCTCGTCGCGCCCGAGTCGAGCGCGTTCCATCTGTCCGCGTACGCGATGACGCTTACCGGCAAGCTGATGTGCTACGCGATCGCCGCGCTCGCGCTCGATCTCGTGTGGGGCTACTGCGGGATCCTGAGCCTCGGCCATGGGCTGTTCTTCGCGCTCGGCGGCTATGCGATCGGCATGACCCTGATGCGCGAGATCGGCCGCGACGGCAAGTACGGCAGCGACCTCCCCGACTTCATGGTGTTCCTCGACTGGCACCAGTTGCCGTGGTACTGGAGCGGTACGCAGCACCTCGCGTGGGCGCTCGCGCTCGTCGTGCTCGTGCCGGCCGTGCTCGCGTGGGTGTTCGGCTTCTTCACGTTCCGCTCGCGCGTGAAGGGCGTGTACCTGTCGATCATCACGCAGGCCATGACGTTCGCCGCGATGCTGCTGTTCTATCGCAACGAGACCGGCTTCGGCGGCAACAACGGCTTCACCGACTTCAAGCGCATCGCGGGCTTCGCGATCACGTCGCCCGGCACGCGCACGGTGCTGTTGCTGCTGACGTTCGCGACGCTCGTGCTCGCGTTCATCGCCGCGCGCGCGATCGTCACCAGCAAGCTCGGGCGCGTCGTCACCGCGGTGCGCGACGGCGAGACGCGGCTGATGTTCCTCGGCTACAGCCCGCTCGCGTACAAGCTGTTCGTGTGGACCGTGTCGGCCGTGCTGTGCGGCATCGCGGGCGCGCTGTACGTGCCGCAGGTCGGCATCATCAACCCCGGCGAGATGTCGCCCGGCAACTCGATCGAGATGGCGATCTGGGTCGCGGTGGGCGGACGCGGCACGCTGATCGGGCCGATCGTCGGCGCGTTCGCGGTGAACGGCGCGAAGAGCCTGTTTACCGCGTACTTCGCCGAATACTGGCTGTTCTTCCTCGGCCTGATCTTCGTGCTCGTGCCGCTGCTGCTGCCGCGCGGGATCATGGGCCTCGTCGAAACCGTGCTGGCGAAGGGGAAACGCGCATGAACGGAACGGCCCTCTACCAATTCACGCCGCCGCCCGAGGACGAAGGGCGGGCCGTCAGCGGCACCGCGTCGATGGGGCGCGTGGTGCCGCCCGGCATCGACACGTCGCACGGCACGATCCTCTACCTCGAGGATATCGAGGTGAGCTTCGACGGCTTCCGCGCGCTGAAGAAGCTGTCGCTCGCGATCGACGCGGGCGAGCTGCGCTGCGTGATCGGCCCGAACGGCGCGGGCAAGACGACGATGATGGACGTGATCACCGGCAAGACGCGCCCCGATGCGGGCAAGGTGTTTCTCGGCCAGACGATCGACCTCGCGCGGATGAACGAGCCCGAGATCGCACGCGCGGGCATCGGCCGCAAGTTCCAGAAGCCGACCGTGTTCGAACAGCATCCGGTGTGGGAGAACCTCGAGCTCGCGATGCAGACCGACAAGGGCTGGCTCGCGTCGCTGCGTGCAAAGCTCGATCGCACCGCGCAGGCGAAGATCGAGGAGACGCTCGCGCTGATCGGCCTCGAAAGCCAGGCCTTTCGCGCGGCCGGCGAGCTGTCGCACGGGCAGAAGCAGCGGCTCGAGATCGGCATGCTGCTGATGCAGCGCCCCGCGCTGCTGCTGCTCGACGAGCCGGCGGCCGGGATGACCGACCACGAGACGATGGAACTCGCCGAGCTGCTGAACACGCTGCGCGGCACCTGCTCGATGATGGTCGTCGAGCACGACATGGAATTCGTCGCGGCGCTCGCGGGCGACACCGGCCGCGTGACGGTGATGGCCGAAGGCGCGGTGCTCGCGCAAGGCACCCTCGACCAGGTCAAGCGCGACGATGCGGTGATCGAGTCTTACCTTGGACGATGATGCGATGCTGAAGATCGATGCACTGAACCAGTACTACGGCGGCAGCCATATCCTGCGCAACGTGAGCCTCGCCGCCGACGACGGCAAGCTCACCGTGCTGCTCGGCCGCAACGGGGTCGGCAAGAGCACGCTGCTGCGCTGCCTGATGGGCGTCGTCGCCGCGAAGAGCGGCAGCGTGTCGTGGCGCGGCACGGCGCTCGGCGCGATGCCGCCGTATGCGCGCGTCGCGGCCGGGCTCGCCTACGTGCCGCAGGGCCGCGACATCTTTCCGCGGCTGACCGTCGAGGAGAACCTGCTCGTCGGCGCGGCGAGCCGCAAGGCGCCGTCGAAGGTGCCCGACCGCATCTACGACCTGTTCCCGGTGCTGAAGGACATGCGCGCGCGACGCGGCGGCGACCTGTCGGGCGGCCAGCAGCAACAGCTCGCGATCGGCCGCGCGCTGATGAGCGAGCCGCAGTTGCTGATCCTCGACGAGCCGACCGAAGGCATCCAGCCGTCGATCATCCAGGACATCGGCCGCACGCTGCGCCAGCTCGTCGACGAATCGAAGATGACCGTGCTGCTCGTCGAACAGTATTACGACTTCGCCCAATCGATCGCCGACCGCTACTGGGTGATGAGCCGCGGCGAGATCGTCGCGGGCGGCGACGCGCACGAGATGGAAGCGAACGGCGTGCGCGAGCTGATCGCGGTGTGACGTGCGGAGATTCCGACCCTCGCGATCCTTGCGTTGATTATTTGCGGAACACCAAATGGAGTCGCTATTTTCCGCAAACACTCAACGCGTGTCCGACCAGGATCATGCGCCGGCTGACGCGGTGACCGACACCACGCCGACAAACCAGGTGTAGCGGCGCCAGCAACGTGGCGTCATTTCCATACCACTTCCCCGGGCGCGCACAGAGCGGATTCGCGGCTCTGCCGAATCTGGCGCTTTCACGGCGCGCGGCATCTGCATTATTGTTGCGGTAGCATCCTCGTTCCCCGCGCCCGTCCCCTGTTTCCCACCGATGTCCGCCCCCGATTCCCACGCCCCGCTGTCCCGCCCCGCCGTCGCCAAGTCGTGGCGCGGCCGCCTCGAACTCGGCTTCGAGCGGCACGGCGCGCGCACGACGCTCGCGCACCGGCTGCACGACGGCCCGCTGCGCGTGCAGCGGCCGCTGTATCCGGAAGGCGATGCGATCTGCCACGCGGTGATCGTCCACCCGCCGGGCGGCGTCGCGGGCGGCGACCGGCTCGACATCGACATCACGCTCGGCGACGGCACGCACGCGGTGCTGACCACGCCCGGCGCGACCAAGTGGTACAAGTCGAACGGGCTGGACGCGACACAGCGCATCGGCATCACGGTCGGGAAGCACGCGAAGCTCGACTGGCTGCCGCAGAACAACCTGTTCTTCGACGCGGCGCATGCTTCGCTCGATTTCACGGTCAAGCTCGGCGCGGGCGCCAGCGCGATCGGCTGGGACGCAACGCAGCTCGGCCGGCAGGCGGCCGGCGAAACCTGGTCGGCGGGCCGCATCGCGTCGACTTCGGCGCTCGTCGCTGCCGACGGCCGGCCGCTGTGGGCCGAACGCGCGCTGCTCGATGCGCACGACCCGCTGCGCGGCGCGCTGCAGGGTCTCGCCGGCTTTTTCGCATACGGCACGCTGTGGGCCGCCGGCGCCGCGTGCGACGCCGCGCTCGCCGAATCGCTCGCCGCGCGGATGCCGTTCGACGGCACGCTACGCGCGGGCGCGACCTGCGTGACGCCAGGCGTCGTGCTGATCCGCGCGCTGTCGACGTCGATGGAAGCGCTGCAACGGCACTTCACCGAGTGCTGGCTGCATCTGCGGCCGATCGTGCACGGCGTCGACGCACGGCCGCTGCGCCTCTGGCAAACCTGAGCGCGGCCGCGCCACGCACCGTTTCGGCGCAATGCCGCGGCGAGCGCTGCACGCTGCCCATGCATCGCGCACCACGATTGCGCAGCGCGCTGCGTTCCATGCACATGGCACGCGCCTTGCTCCTTACATAACCGATACACGACGCACGCAAAACAGCGCGGTGCTACGATGAACCGCGCGTTCGCCCCGTTGCACGCGCACCGATAAAAATTACGTTTTCCTGAACGTTTGCCTTCATGAAACTGACTCCCCGCGAGAAGGACAAGCTGCTGATCTTCACGGCGGCGCTGCTGGCCGAACGCCGTCGCGCACGCGGCCTGAAGCTCAACTATCCGGAGGCGGTCGCCTTCATCACCGCCGCGCTGATGGAAGCCGCGCGCGACGGCAAGACGGTCGCCGAAGTGATGCACTACGGCACGACGCTGCTCACGCGCGACGACGTGATGGACGGCGTGCCGGAGATGATTCCCGACATCCAGGTCGAGGCGACCTTCCCCGACGGCACGAAGCTCGTGACCGTCCATCACCCGATTCCGTGAGGCCCCGCATGATCCCCGGCGAAATCCTCACCGACGACGGCGAACACGAACTGAACGCAGGCCGCGCGACGCTCGCGCTCGTCGTCGCGAACACCGGCGACCGCCCGGTGCAGGTCGGCTCGCACTACCACTTCTTCGAAGTCAACGACGCACTGTCGTTCGATCGCGCGGCCGCGCGCGGCTTTCGCCTGAACATCGCGGCCGGCACCGCCGTGCGCTTCGAGCCGGGCCAGACACGCACCGTCGAACTGGTCGCGCTCGCGGGCGATCGCGCCGTCTACGGTTTTCAGGGCAAGGTGATGGGGCCGCTGTAAGCCGCGCCCCGCTCTTCAGGAACAGCACCATGACACTACGCTTGAGCCGCCGCGCGTACGCGGAAATGTTCGGGCCGACGACGGGCGACCGCGTCCGGCTCGCCGATACCGAGCTGCTGATCGAGATCGAACGCGATTACACGACCTACGGCGAGGAAGTGAAATTCGGCGGCGGGAAGGTGATCCGCGACGGGATGGGCCAGTCGCAGCGCGTGGCCGCCGACGTGCCCGACACGATCATCACGAACGCTGTGATCCTCGATCACTGGGGCATCGTGAAGGCCGACATCGCGATCAAGCACGGCCGCATCGCCGCGATCGGCAAGGCCGGCAACCCGGACATCCAGCCGGGCGTGACGATCGCGATCGGCGCCGCGACCGAAGTGATCGCCGGCGAAGGGCTGATCGTGACGGCCGGCGGCATCGACACGCACATCCACTTCATCAGCCCGCAGCAGATCGACGAGGCGCTCGCGTCGGGCGTCACGACGATGCTCGGCGGCGGCACGGGGCCGGCCACCGGCACCAACGCGACGACCTGCACGCCGGGCCCGTGGCACATGGAGCGGATGCTGCAGGCCGCCGACGGCTGGCCGATCAACCTGGGCTTTCTCGGCAAGGGCAACGCGAGCCTGCCGCAGCCGCTCGTCGAGCAGATCGCGGCCGGCGCGATCGGGCTGAAGCTGCACGAGGACTGGGGCACGACGCCTGCCGCGATCGACAACTGTCTTTCCGTCGCCGACGACACCGACACGCAGGTCGCGATCCACACCGACACGCTGAACGAAGGCGGCTTCGTCGAATCGACGGTCGCCGCGTTCAAGGGCCGCACGATCCATACGTACCACACCGAAGGCGCGGGCGGCGGCCATGCGCCCGACATCCTGAAGGTGTGCGGCGAGTCGAACGTGCTGCCGTCGTCGACCAACCCGACGCGCCCGTACACGATCAACACGCTCGACGAGCATCTCGACATGCTGATGGTGTGCCATCACCTCGATCCGTCGATCGCCGAGGATCTCGCGTTCGCCGAATCGCGGATCCGCCGCGAGACGATCGCGGCCGAGGACATCCTGCATGATCTCGGCGCGCTGTCGATGCTGTCGTCCGATTCGCAGGCGATGGGCCGCGTCGGCGAGGTGATCATCCGCACCTGGCAGACCGCGCACAAGATGAAGGTGCAGCGTGGCGCGCTGCCGGAAGACAGCACGCGCAACGACAACTTCCGCGCGAAGCGCTACGTCGCGAAGTACACGATCAACCCGGCGCTCACGCACGGCATCGCGCATGAAGTTGGCTCGATCGAGCCGGGCAAGTGGGCCGACCTCGTGCTGTGGGAGCCCGCGTTCTTCGGGATCAAGCCGTCGATGATCCTGAAGGGCGGGATGATCGCGATGGCGCAGATGGGCGACCCGAACGCGTCGATTCCCACGCCGCAGCCGGTCCACTATCGCGAGATGTTCGCCACCCGCGGCGGTGCGCTCGCACGCACGTCGCTGACCTTCGTGTCGCAGATGGCCGCCGATGCGGGCATCGCGGAACGCTACGGACTCGCGAAGCGGATCGTGCCGGTGCGCAACTGCCGCAACGTGACGAAGGCCGACATGATCCACAACGCATGGCGCCCGTCGATCAGCGTCGACCCCGAAACCTACGACGTGATCGCCGACGGCCAGTTGCTCACCTGCGAGCCGGCCACGGTGCTGCCGATGGCGCAGCGCTATTTCCTGTTCTGATCCGATTGCCGGTTTTTCGATTCATGCGCACCCTCGACAAACGCATTGCCCCGAACGTGAAACTCGCCGCGTCGCTCGTCGCGCGCGCGCCGACGCTCACGCTCGCCTACGACGCCCGCTGCAAGAGCCGCCTCGCGGCGACGCTCGACACCGGCGAGGACGTCGCGGTCCTGCTGCCGCGCGGCACGATCCTGCGCGACGGCGACGTGCTCGTCGCCGACGACGGCGCGCTCGTGCGCATTGCCGCGGCGCCCGAGACCGTGCTGCGCGTGCGCGCGGCCGACCCGCTCACGCTGATGCGCGCCGCGTACCACCTCGGCAACCGTCACACACCGGTCGAGATCGGCGACGGCTACCTGAAGCTCGAGGCCGACCCGGTGCTCGCGGACATGCTGCGCCGGCTCGGCACGCAGGTCGAGGAGACCCTTGCACCGTTCCAGCCGGAAGCCGGCGCGTACGGCGGCGGCCACAAGCACGGGCACGATGCGACGTTCGCCGAGGATTACGCACTCGCGCAGCAGGTGTTCGGCGAGCATCACGGCCACTCGCATTCGCACGATCACGATCACGATCACGATCACGATCATCAGCATGGTCCCGGATGCACGCACGGCCACGGCCATGACCACCACTGAACTCGTCGCGCTGCTGCACCTTGCGTCGCCGGCGCTGCCGATCGGCGCGTTCAGCTATTCGCAGGGGCTCGAAGCGGCGCTCGACGCGAACCTGATCCACGACGCCGATACCGCGCGCGACTGGATCGCGAGCGGCCTGACCGACGTGCTCGCGCACGGCGAGCTGCCGTTCCTCGCGCACCAGCTCGCGCGCTGGCACGCGCACGACGCGCCGGCGCTCGCCGCCGAGAATGCGTGGTTCATCGCGAGCCGCGAATCGGCGGAACTGCGTCGCGAGACCGAACAGATGGGCTGGTCGCTCGCACAGCTCTGCGCGTCGCTCGAATGGGGCGACGCCGCGCGCCGCGCGACGCTCGCATCGATCACACCGATCGCGCTGCCCACCGCATTCGCGTACGCGGCCGCCGCGCACGACGCGAGCGCCGATGCCGTGCTCGCCGCTTACGCATTCGGCTGGGTCGAGAACCAGACGTCCGCCGCGCTGAAGGCCGTGCCGCTCGGCCAGCTCGCCGGGCAACGCATCATCGTCGCGCTGCGCGGCGCGATCGACGCGGCCGTGCGCCGCGCGCTCGCGACGCCGCCCGACGCCGTCAACACGTTCGCGCCGCAGCTCGGCATCCTGTCCGCGCGGCACGAAACCCAGTATTCGCGGTTGTTCCGCTCCTGAACCCGACGCTACCCGCCATGAACGCACCTGCTCCCTCCTCCGCCCGCCGCACGAAGAAACTGCCGCCGCTGCGCGTCGGCATCGGCGGCCCCGTCGGCTCCGGCAAGACCACGCTGCTCGAAATGCTGTGCAAGGCGATGCGCGACACATACGACCTCGTCGCGATCACCAACGACATCTATACGAAGGAAGACCAGCGGCTGCTGACGGTCGCGGGCGCGCTGCCCGAGGAACGCATCATGGGCGTCGAGACGGGCGGCTGCCCGCACACGGCGATCCGCGAGGACGCATCGATCAACCTCGAGGCCGTCGACCGGATGCTGTCGCGCTTCCCCGACGCCGACATCGTGTTCATCGAATCCGGCGGCGACAATCTCGCGGCGACCTTCAGTCCCGAGCTGTCGGACCTGACGATCTACGTGATCGACGTCGCGGGCGGCGAGAAGATTCCGCGCAAGGGCGGCCCCGGCATCACGAAGTCCGACCTGCTCGTGATCAACAAGACGGATCTCGCGCCGCTGGTCGGTGCGAACCTCGACGTGATGGCGTCCGACACGAAGAAGATGCGCGGCGAGCGGCCTTACGTGATGACGAACCTGAAGGCGCTCGAAGGCGTCGCGGACGTGATCGCGTTCATCGAGAAGAAGGGTTTGCTGACGGTCTGAGCGACGTGGCGGCGCCTCACGGTGCCGCCACGCGCACTTCCGGCGGCATTGCGCCGCCTTCGTCTAGTCGTCGGAAGGATCCTGCGCGTCCTGCAGCGCGCGCACGCCGCGTTCGGCGGGCGGCAACAGCGCCGCGAGCACGTCGACCGTGCGCGCGGTCGCGCCGCGGTGCCGCGCTGCGAACGCGGCGCCAGCCGCGCCCATCGCGATGCGTCGCGCCTTGTCGGCGAACAGCGCGTCGAGCACGCGCGCGAGATCGAGCGGATCCTCGACCTGCAGCGCCGCGCCGGCCGCGACCGCGTCGGCGGTCGCCTGCGTGAAGTTGAACACGTGCTTGCCGATCAGCACCGGCACGCCGACCGCGCACGCTTCGATCAGGTTCTGGCCGCCGAGCGGCAGCAGGCTGCCGCCGATGAACGCGATGTCGGCCGCCGCGTAATACGCACCGAGCTCGCCCATCGAATCGCCGAGCAGCACCGTCACGTCATCCGGCAGCGGCTCGGCAGCAGGCCGGCCAGACGCGAGCGCGGCCTTGTCTGCCGCCCACACCGAGCGTCGCACGCACTTGAGCCCGCTGCGCTCGACGAGCGCCTCGACCTCGGCGAAACGCTGCGGATGACGCGGCACGAGCACCAGCAGCGCGCCGGGCGTGCGCATCGCCGCGAATGCGTCGAGCACCAGCGCTTCCTCGTTCTCGCGCGTGCTCGCGGCCACCCACACGGGCCGCGTGCCGATCGCGTCGCGCCATGCATGGCCGCGCGCCGCGAGTTCCGGGGGCGTCGTCATGTCGAACTTCAGGTTGCCGAGCACGGTCACGTTGCGTGCGCCGAGCGACGTCAGCCGCTCCGCATCGGCCGGGCTCTGCGCGAGCACGCGCGAGAAGCCGCCGAACACGTCGTGCGTCGCCGCGCCGAACTTCGATGCCCGCCGGAACGAACGCGCGGACATGCGCGCATTGGTCAGCACCAGCGGCACGTCGGCCCGGCGGCACTCGTCGATCAGCGTCGGCCACACCTCGGTTTCCATCACGAGGCCGAGCGTCGGCCGCCACGCGCGCAGGAAACGCCGCACCGCGCCGGGCATGTCGTACGGCAGGTAGCAGCGCAGCACGCGATCGCCGAAGATCTGTTCGCCGGTCGCGCGGCCGCTCGGCGTCATGTGCGTGAGCAGGATCCGCGCGTCGGGCCGGGCGTGCATCAGCGCGTCGATCAGCGGCTGCGCCGCGCGCGTCTCGCCGACCGATACCGCGTGCACCCAGATCAGCGGCGCACGGTCGTCGCGCGAGCGGCCGGCCACGTGGCCGAAGCGTTCGCCGATGTGTTCGCGATAGCCGCGCTCCTTGCGCGAGCGCACGTATAGCCGGATGACGGCGATCGGGGCGACGAGCCACCACAGCGCGCGATAGATCACCCTCAGCATGCCGCGTCCCTTGTCTTGCTTCGACGAAAATGCGCGCTCAAACCAGCGCCCTGCCCTTCAGGCGTTCGAGGATGCCGAGCGGCGCGCATTCGCGGCGCACCATCGCGTCGACCGGCAGGAAGAAGGTCTGCTCGAGCATGAACTGGCCGGACATCACAGCGTGCGAAGTCTGATCGGAGAAACATATCCACACGCAGCCCGGCGGAAACGGCATCGTCTCCTGCGGAGCCGTCTTCTGGTAGTCGAGATCGGCCTTCATGCTGTCGTGCAGGTTCAGCATCAGGTGGTCGTACGCGCTGCGCGGCGATTTCGTCACGTGCAGCAGGTTCAGCAGCCATGCGGCGCCCGGCAGCTGCGGCTTGATGTGCGGCAGGAAGCGCTTCGCGACGTCCTCGAACGGCTCGCCGACGCGCCACACGCGCGGCACGCCGGCCGGGTTCACGTTCGTGAACACGCGCAGGATGCGCTCGCCGTAGTTGGGCCGCGACGGGAACGCGTCGACGTGCAGCCGGCTGTCGTCCTTGCGCCAGGATGTCTGGCGCGTCTCGACCTGCATCAGCCGCAGGCTCGTCGGCGCGACGCGCAGCTTGCCGCGGTATTCGGGAAAGAGGCCGTCCACGAGCGTGCCCGCCTGCTGCTGGAAGCGCGCGACGAGCGCGCGCACCGCCGACTGCGTGACGCTGTCGCCGAGCACGCCGGCGAGCGCGCCGCCGTTCGGCGCGAGGCTGATGTTCTTGCGTTTCGGGTCGGCGAGCGCCGGATCGAGCAGCGCTTCCTCGCCGCCTTCGATCACGAAACGCAGGTGCGGGAAATACAGCACCTTGCCTTCCTCGACGGCGGCCAGCAGTTGCTCGCGCGGCGCCGACAGGTTGTGTCCGCTCCAGTCGGCGGACGGGACTTCGATGATCTGGGATTCGCTCATGTTCGGTTCGCGTGGGTTCGCGCGTGTGACTGCGTTACAGGAGACCGAAGCCCGCGAGCGCCGACTTCACCTGCGCGATCGACGGGGGCTGCCCCGCCGTGCCGAGATTGACGACGTTCGGCGACCAGTAGCCGCCGGTCCGCCAGGCCGTCGCGAAATTGTACAGTTCGACCGTCGGACGCTTCAGCGCGGCCGCGATGTGAACCAGACCTGTATCAACCCCGACGGTGGCGGCCGCGCCGTCGATCAGCCCGACCACGGCCGGCAGCGACAGCCGCGGCGGTACGATCGCCGCCGCGCCGAACTCTTTCGCGAGGCGCTCGCTGGTCGCGCGCTCCGCATCGTTGCCCCACGGCAGCACGAGCGACGCGCCGCGCCGCACGAGGGCCTGGCCGAGCTCGATCCACGCGGCGTCCGGCCACTGCTTGTCGGCACGCGACGTCGCATGGACGAACACCACGTACGGCACCGGCAGGTTCAGCCCCAGCGCGGCCACCGCGAGCGCCGCCGCGCGCGTATCGAGGCCGAAGTCGACCGGATCGGCCGGCGTCGGCGCCGGGTCGCCCAGCGCGGCCGCGACGAGTCGCCGTGAGCGTTCGACGACGTGCGTGCGCGGCGCGATCGGCACGCGCTTGCGATAGAAGAAGCGCACGGGCCACTCGTAGCCGGCGCCGTCGGTGCGGTTGCCGAGCCCGACGAGCGGGCCGCGCGCCCAACTGGCGACCCAGGCCGTCTTGATGAGGCCCTGGCAGTCGATCACGAGGTCGTACTGCTCGGCCGCGAGGCGCTGGCGGAACGCGCGGATCTCGCGCCACGTGGCGCCCGAGAACGGCTTCTTGCGCCAGCGGCGCAGCGAGAACGGCAGCACGTTGCGCACGCCGTCGACGAGCTTGACCAGGTCGACGAAGCTTTCCTCGACGAGCCAGTCGATCTGCGCATCGGGGTGGCGGCGCCGGATATCGGCGATCACCGGCATGTTGTGCACGACGTCGCCCAGCGACGACACGCGCACGATCAGGATCTTTTGCACGCTGAAAAAACGCCGGCAGGCAGCCGGCGACAAGCATAAAGGGGGGATTTTATCGCGCCCGGGGCGTCACAAAGACAAAAAGCGGCCGCACGCCCTTGGCGTGCGCCGCTTTTCGGGGATGGCGCGACGATCGGACTCACCGTCGCGCCGGTGGCGGCCCGCAGGCCGCCGACGCTCAGAACGGCAGCTTGACGTCCGGCTTCGCGGCCGTCAGCACGCGGCGGAAGTCCTCCTGGATGCGCTTGAGCCCTTCCTGCGTCTCCGACTCGAAACGCATCACGACGACCGGCGTCGTGTTCGACGAACGCGCGAGGCCGAAGCCGTCCGGATACTCGACACGCAGGCCGTCGATCGTCACGACTTCCTCGGCGCCGTCGAACTTCGCCTCTTTCTGCAGCTTGTCGATCAGGCGGAAGTTCTCGCCTTCGTCGAGCCACAGCTGCAGTTCGGGCGTGCTCATCGCGTCCGGCAGCCCGTTCAGCAGCGCGCTCGGATCGGCCGTCTTCGTGAGGATCTCGAGCAGGCGCGCGCCCGTGTAGAGACCGTCGTCGAAGCCGTACCAGCGATCCTTGAAGAACACGTGGCCGCTCATTTCGCCGGCGAGCGGCGCACCCGTCTCGCGCAGCTTCGCCTTCACGAGCGAGTGGCCCGTCTTCCACATCAGCGGCTCGCCGCCCTTCGACTTGATCCACTGCGCGAGGTGGCGCGTGCACTTCACGTCATAGATGATCTGCGCGCCCGGGTTGCGCGACAGCACTTCTTCCGCGAACAGCATCAGCTGGCGGTCCGGATAGATGATCTGGCCGTCCTTCGTGACGACGCCGAGGCGGTCGCCGTCGCCGTCGAACGCGAAGCCGATCTCGGCGTCGGTGTCCTTCAGCGCCTGGATCACGTCCTGCAGGTTTTCCGGGTGGGCGGGATCCGGGTGATGGTTCGGGAACGTGCCGTCGATGTCGGTGAAGCGTTCGACGAGCTCGCAGCCGAGCGCCTTGAACAGGCGCGTCGCGAGCGGGCCGGCCACGCCGTTGCCGGCGTCGACGACGAGCTTCATCGGGCGGGCCGGCTTGATGTCGCCGACGATGCGCGCGATGTATTGATCGGCCACGTCGAACTGTTCGTACGAGCCGCTGCCCGTCTCGAAACGCTCGTCGACGATGCGCTGATACAGCGCCTGGATCTGCTCGCCGTAGATCGCGGCGCCGCGCAGCACCATCTTGAAGCCGTTGTAGTCGGGCGGGTTGTGGCTGCCCGTGACGACGATGCACGAATCGACGCGGCGCTCGCCGCCCTTCAGCGCGAGCGGGACGTTCGCCGCGAAATAGCCGACCGGCGTGGGCACCATGCCGACGTCGACGACGTCGACGCCCGCCGCACGCAGGCCGTCGGCCAGCGCGCCGACGAGGTCCGGCCCGGACAGGCGGCCGTCGCGCGCGACGACCACAGCATCGCCGCCCTGCGCACGCACTTCGCTGCCGAATGCCCGGCCGATCCCGCGCGCGGTGTCGGTGTCGAGCGTCTTGCCGACCACGCCACGAATGTCATATGCCTTGAAGATGGATTGGGAGATCATCGATTCTCTTCTCTCAGTTGCGTGCATGGAAAATTGTCTGGCTTGCCTGGCCGCCGCTCGCCGGTGCCGCGCATGATACAGGCTGGCCCGGCACGGCGTGAAACCGCTGGTGCGGAACGGCGGAAGCGACCGCGATCCCACTTATAATCGCGGGTTTTGATGACGCGCATGCCGCCCATTTTAATGCCTAGCCGTCCCGTCGCCGCCAACCTGCAGCCCCCGGGCGCCCTGCCGGCCGCCTCGCGCGCGCGCCGCTGCCGCGCATGCTGAAGCGCTTCGGCAACCCGGATGTCGCGAAGGCCGTCGCGAATCTCGTCTGGCTGGGGCTCGAACGGCTCACGCAGATCGGCGTCGCGATCGCGATCAGCGGCCTGCTGGCCCGTTATTTCGGGCCAGATGTGTTCGGCAAATGGCAGTATGCGAATACGCTCCTCCTGGTACTGGCGCCGCTCACCTGGGTGTGCGGCGCGGAAATCCTCGTCCCGACCATCGTCCAGCGCCCGCCCGCCCAGCTCGGCGCGGTGCTCGGCAGCGCATTCGCGCTGCGCATCGCCGTCTCCGTCGCCGCGCTCGTCGCGACATGGATCGCGATCGCCGCGGGCGCCTTCGATCCGCTGGTCGGCGCGATGCTCGCGGGCCTCGCGGTCACGATGGTGTTCCGCGAGCCGTTCGTCGGCGTCATCAACGCGTGGCTGCAGAGCATGACCTACAGCAAGCCGCAGCTCGTCACCAGCATGGTCACCGCGCTGGTGAAGGCGCTACTCGTCTGGCTGCTGGTCCGCGCGGCCGCGGGCCCCGCCCGCTTCGCGTGGCTGTGGGCGCTCGAAGCGGCCGCCATCGGCTTCGCGCTGCTGCTGTACTACCGGCATCGTAACGGCGGCGCGCTCGGCTGGACGTTCGACAAACCGCTGTTCAGGCACTTTGCGACGGCCGGGACCGTGTTCTGGCTCGGCCTCATCTGCATGTACCTGTTCCTGAAGCTCGACCGCCTGATGCTCGAGCGTCACGTCTCGTTCGCCGATCTCGGCCGCTACTCGGCCGCGCAGCAGCTCAACGAGAACTGGATCACGCTCGCGCTGATGCTCGCGCAGACGATCGCGCCCGCCTTCGTCTACCGCGTGCAGGACGTCGCGCGGCTGCGCCGCAACATCGTCCGGCTGATCGCGATGACGGCCGGCCTGATGACGGCCGGCGCGCTCGTGCTCGACGCCGCCGCCCCGCTGATCGTCGGCAAGGTGTTCGGCCACGGCTACGAGGCGTCGGTCGACATCTTCCGCTGGGCGGTCTGGCTGTCGGTGCCCGCCGGCATCGAGGCGATAAGCAATCTTATCGTTCTCAAATATCAAGCAAAATTCGTGTTGCTGTCGAAATGGCTGCTCGCACTCGCGATCGCGGCGCTCGTCAACCTGTTCGCGATCCCGCGGCTCGGCCTGTACGGCGCGCTCGTCGGGCTGGCGGCCGGCTACCTGGCCGCCGCCGCCGTCAATTTTTATTACATCCGTTTCAAGCTGCGACCATGACGTCCCCTGATTGCCCGACCCCGCTCGACGACGTGGCCGTGCTGATGCCGGCCTACAACGGGCACGACGACGTCGTTCGGACCCTCGCGTCGTTTCGCGAGGACACGCCCGTGCACGTGCTAATCGTCGATGACGGCAGCACGCCGCCGATCGTCGCGCCCGACCTGCCCGGCCTCACGATCGACGTGCTGCGCATGCCGCAGAACGGCGGCATCGAGCGTGCGCTCGCGGCCGGCATCGACGCGCTCGCCGCGCGCGGCTTTCGCTATGCGGCGCGCATCGACGCGGGTGATCTCGCCGCGCCGCAGCGCCTCGCGAAGGAGCGCGCGTATCTCGACGCCCACCCGCGCGTGGCCTGCGTCGGCATGTGGACGCAAGTCGTGTCCCGCGCCGGCGAGCCGCGCTTCATGCTGACCCCGCACGCCGATCCGCGCACGCTGCGCCGCACGCGCTTCCTGCGCTCGCCGCTCGTGCATCCATCGGTGATGCTGCGCATCGACGCCGTGCGTGAAGTGGGGAACTATCGGGCGAAATACCGTGCGGCCGAGGATCTCGATCTTTTTTTACGGTTAATGCAACGCTACGATTGCGCGAACCTGCCGGAACTCGGTCTCTATTACGAACTGAACGAGGGCGGGATCAGTGCGACCAAGCGCCGGCGCCAGCTGGTGTCGACGCTCACGCTGCTGTTGAGCCACTTCAACGCGCTGAACCCGTACGACTGGGCCGGCCTCGCCAAGAACCTGCTGCATTTCGTGACGCCATACCGGACGTTGCAGCGGATCAAGCAGACGCTGTTCGCCGGGCGGCCGTCCGCCTGACGCGCATCCGGCCCTTTCGGCAATTTCGACGCTTTATTTATTCTTTTTTTCATGTCCGCCACCTCCCCGCTGCGCATCGCGCTCGTCTGCAACACGGCCTGGGCGATCTACACGTATCGCCACGGGCTGATTCGTGCGCTCGTCGCGCGCGGCGCCGAGGTCATCGTCATCGCACCGCACGACCGCACGGTGCCCTTGCTCGAGCAGATGGGCTGCCGCTACGTGGCACTCGCGGTTGCCTCGAAAGGCACGAGCCCGCGCGAGGATCTCGGCACGCTCGCCGCGCTGGTGCGTCACTACCGTGCGCTGAAACCCGATCTCGTGTTCCATTACACGATCAAGCCGAACATCTACGGCTCGGTCGCCGCGTGGCTCGCGCGCGTGCCGTCGATCGCGGTGACGACCGGGCTCGGCTACGTCTTCATCCAGAAGAGCCGCGCGGCAAGCGTCGCGAAGCGCCTGTACCGGTTCGCGTTCCGCTTCCCGCGTGAAGTGTGGTTCCTGAACCGCGACGATCTCGCGACCTTCACCGACGAACGGTTGCTCGCGCATCCCGATCGCGCGCGGCTGCTGCACGGCGAAGGCGTCGATCTCGAACAGTTCGCGCCGGCGCCGCTACCGGCCGGCGACGCACCCGTCTTCATCCTGATCGGCCGGCTGCTGTGGGACAAGGGCGTGCGCGAATACGTGGAGGCCGCGCGCATCGTGCGCGCGCGCTTCCCGAACGCGCGCTTCCAGCTGCTCGGGCCGCTCGGCGTCGACAATCCAAGCGCGATCGGCCGCGCGGACGTCGACGCGTGGGTCGGCGAAGGCGTGGTCGACTATCTCGGCGAGGCGCACGACGTGCGCCCGCACATCGCGGCGGCCGACTGCGTCGTGCTGCCGTCCTACCGCGAAGGCGTGCCGCGCACGCTGATGGAAGCGTCGGCGATGGGCCGCCCGATCGTCGCGACCGACGTGCCGGGCTGCCGCGACGTCGTCGCCGACGGCGACACCGGCTTCCTGTGCCGCGTGCGCGACAGCGCGAGCCTCGCGGAGCAGTTGCTCCGCATGATCGAACTCGGAACGGCCGGACGCGACGCGATGGGCGCACGCGGCCGGCAAAAAGTCACGGCGGAATTCGACGAACGACAGGTCGTCGAACGCTACCGGCGTACTATCCATTCGTTAACCGGTATCACCCTCTGAAGGAGCGCATCAGCAATGACCGCTAAAGGCACCATCCTCGTCACGGGCGGAGCGGGCTATATCGGCTCGCACACGACCGTCGAGTTGCTCGGCAACGGCTACGACGTCGTGATCGTCGACAACCTCGTCAACAGCAACGCCGAATCCGTGCGGCGCATCACGCAGATCACGGGCAAGACGCCCGCGTTCCATCAGGTCGACGTGTGCGACGAAGCCGCGCTTGCAAAGGTGTTCGACGCGCACCCGATCACCGGCACGATCCATTTCGCGGCACTCAAGGCCGTCGGCGAATCGGTGGAGAAGCCGCTCGAGTACTATCAGAACAACATCGGCGGCCTGCTTGCCGTGCTCAAGGTGATGCGCGAGCGCAAGGTCCGGCAGTTCGTGTTCAGCTCGTCCGCGACCGTATACGGCGTGCCCGAGCGCTCGCCGATCGACGAATCGTTCCCGCTGTCCGCGACGAACCCGTATGGCCAGTCGAAGCTGATCGCCGAGCAGATCCTGCGCGATCTCGAAGTCTCGGACCCGACGTGGCGAATCGCGACGCTGCGCTACTTCAACCCGGTCGGCGCGCACGCGAGCGGGCTGATCGGCGAGGATCCGGCCGGCATCCCGAACAACCTGATGCCGTATGTCGCGCAGGTTGCGGTCGGCAAGCTGGAAAAGCTGCGCGTGTTCGGCTCCGACTACCCGACGCCGGACGGCACCGGCGTGCGCGACTACATCCACGTCGTCGATCTCGCGAAGGGGCACATCGCCGCACTCGACGCGCTCGCGAAGCGCGACGCGAGCTTCGTCGTGAACCTCGGCACGGGCCAGGGCTACAGCGTGCTGGAAGTCGTGCGTGCGTTCGAGAAGGCATCGGGCCGCCCGGTGCCGTACGAGCTCGTCGCGCGCCGCCCGGGCGACATCGGCGAGTGCTACGCGAACCCGCAGGCCGCGGCCGACATCATTGGCTGGCGCGCAACGCTCGGCATCGAAGAAATGTGTGCCGACCACTGGCGATGGCAGGAGGGTAACCCGCGCGGTTTTGTATAATCCGCTGTCCATTTTTCGAGCGATCCCATGCTCAGCTTCGCGTCCGGCTTCATCGTCTCCCTGCTCGTCACGCTGTTCATCGTGCGCTACGCGCACCTACACGAGAAATTCTCGATCGACAGCGACCTGGCCGGCGTGCAGAAATTCCACGTGCGGCCCGTGCCGCGGGTCGGGGGCATCGGGATCCTCGCGGGCGTCGTCGTTGCGGCGCTGGTGCTGTCCCGGCGCTATCCGACGATCTCCGGCAGCATTCTCGGGATCGCTGCGTGCGGGCTGCCGGCCTTCCTGTCCGGCCTCGTCGAGGACCTGACCAAGCGGGTGTCGCCGCGCGCGCGGCTGCTCTGCACGATGGGCGCGGCCGCGCTGGCATTCTGGCTGCTGGGCATCGCGGTCAAGCGCATCAGCGTGCCGCCGCTCGATTTCCTGCTCGGCTACGTGGCCATCTCGGCGTTCATCACGGTGCTTGCGGTCGCGGCGCTTGCCAATGCGATCAACATCATCGACGGGTTCAACGGGCTCGCATCGATGGTCAGCTTCATGATGTTCGCGTCGCTCGCGTATGTCGCGTTTCATGTGAACGATCCGGTCGTAATGTCCGCTTCGATCATCATGATGGGCGCCGTGCTCGGCTTCTTCCTGTGGAATTTCCCGGCCGGGCTGATCTTCCTCGGCGACGGCGGCGCGTATTTCATCGGCTTCATGCTCGCGGAGCTCGCGATCATGCTCGTGATGCGCAACCGCGAGGTGTCCGCGTGGTACCCGGTGCTGCTGTTCATGTACCCGATCTTCGAGACCTGCTTCTCGATCTACCGGAAGAAATTCATCCGCGGGATGTCGCCCGGCATTCCGGACGGCGTGCACCTGCATATGCTCGTGTACAAGCGGCTGATGCGCTGGGCCGTCGGCACGAAGCACGCGCACGACCTGACGCGCCGCAATTCACTGACGTCGCCGTACCTGTGGCTGCTGTGCCTCGTCGCGGTGATACCCGCGACGCTGTTCTGGCGGCATACGGTGCACCTGTTCGTGTTCGTCGTGCTGTTCGCGCTGACTTATGTGTGGCTGTACATCAGCATCGTGCGGTTCCGCGCGCCGCGATGGATGGTGGTGCGCAAACACCGGCCCGGTCGCTGAACCGTTCTCGGCCCGGCATGAAAAAAGCGCCCTGCGGGGCGCTTTTCTTTTTGACCGGCCGGCTGGTCGCTGCGTGGCCCGACCGCACGGTCCTCGGCGTTCAGCGGTTCGACGCGACCCGTACGCTCTTCAGCGCCGGAACGGCAGCCGTTTGGTACTCGGGCACCCAGCGCCGCAAGTCGCGCCGCACTTCGTCGTCGGGCAGGACACGATGCTGCATCAGCCACGGCAGCAGTTCGTCGAGGAAATTGTCCGGCACTTCGCGCGCCCGCGCGATCCGCAGCTTCGGATGCGGCGTGCGCGTCGTCGCTTCGTCGTCCGCGAGCAACTCCTCGTAGAGCTTCTCGCCGGGCCGCAGCCCGGTGAATTCGATCCGGATCTGCTCTTCCGAGAAGCCGTACAGGCGGATCAGGTCGCATGCGAGATCGACGATCTTCACCGGCTCGCCCATGTCTAGAATGAAGATCTCGCCGCCATGCCCCATGCTCGACGCCTGCAGCACGAGCTGCGACGCTTCCGGGATCGTCATGAAGAAACGCGTGATCTCCGGGTGCGTGACCGTGACCGGGCCGCCCTTCGCGATCTGCTGCTGGAACTTCGGGATCACGCTGCCCGCGCTGCCGAGCACATTACCGAAACGCACCGTCTCGAACTGCGTGCGCCCGCTCGTCTGCTGCAGCGCCTGGCAGGTCATTTCGGCGAGGCGCTTGCTCGCGCCCATCACGTTGGTCGGATTGACGGCCTTGTCGGTCGAGATCAGCACGAAGTGACGCACATCGTGGCGAATCGCCGCGCGGGCCACGCGATAGGTGCCGAGCACATTGTTGCGCAGCGCCTGCCACGCGTTGTGCTCCTCCATCAGCGGCACGTGCTTGTAGGCGGCTGCGTGGAACACGATGTGCGGCGCATGACGCGACATCACCTGGTCGAGCAGCAGCGAATCCTTTGCATCGCCGATGATCGGCACGACCGGGAGGTCCGGGAAGCGCTCGCGCAGTTCCTCGGTCAGCCGGTACATCGCGTACTCGGACAGGTCGAACGCGACGAGCTGCGCCGGCGCGAAGCGCAGGATCTGCCGGCACAGCTCGGAGCCGATCGACCCGCCCGCGCCCGTCACCATCACGACGCGGCCGCGCAGCAGCGCCTCGACGTGCGGCGTGTCGATCGTTACAGCATCGCGGCCGAGCAAATCCTCGAGATCGATGTTCCTCACCTGCGACAGGAAGCCCTGCCCCGGCATCAGCGCGGTCAGCGACGGCAGCACCATCGCCTTCACACCGGCCCGCACGCACAGCGTCGCGACGCGGCGCTGCGTCTCGACCGACGCTGACGGAATCGCGATGATCGCGTATTCGACCTTCAGTGCGTCGGTCCAGTGCTTGAGATCGTTGAAGGAGCCCAACACCTTGTAGCCGTAGATTTCGCGGCCCTGCTTCTTGACGTCGTCGTCAAGCAGGCCGACGAGGCGCCACTCTCCAGAACGCGACAATTCGCGCGCGAGGCTCGCGCCGGCCGTGCCCGCGCCGAGCACCAGCACCGGCTTGCCCTTGCCGACGAGCCCGCCGTACAGGTAATACTCCTTCGTCGCGCGATACAGCGCGCGTGCGCCTCCCATCGCAAGGAACAGCATCAGCGGCGACACGAGCAGCACCGAGCGTGGAATGATCGGCACCGGCTGGAACATCACGGCGCCGATCATCACGATCACGCCACCGCCGCCAACTGCCTTCGCGATACGCATCAGGTCTGGCAGGCTCGCGAACACCCACAACCCGCGATAGAGGCCGAACACGTGGAACATCAGCGCGTACACGGGCAGCACCCACGTCAGCGCCATCACCGCGCCGCTCAGGAAATCGGTCGGGACACTACCGTTGAAGCGGACGAGATAGGCGAACAACCACGCTGCAAGCACCGCCAGCAGGTCGAACAGGAAAGCACTCAATGACAGCCAAGATGCTTTGGATCGCAACATCGGCGGGAGACCTCAAGATTTGTTTTCGGTGGCCATGCCGACACGGCGCCAGCGCGCGTCGATCACGCAACCGATGCACGCAAGAACGCCATACCAGGCGACAAACAGCCCCCACTGCTGCAGTGTGGGACGGCCCAACGCCCACAGGGCTACAATTATGCCCGCGAGCATCACGAGGTACCAGTAGATGGCAGTGCGACGATGGCCGGTGCCGGAGCGCACCATGCGCTGATAATAATGCTCCCGGTGCGCCTGCCAGAACTTTTCGCCGCGTAACAAACGTCTCGCAAGTGTTACAGATGCATCCGCAATAAAGGGCGAGAACACCATCGCCGGAAACCAGATCGGCCAAACCCCGCCTCGCCAGCCCCAGTAGCCGAGCGCGCCCGCCATGAACCCGAGCGGAATCGAGCCCGCGTCACCGAGAAACAGCTTCGCTGGATGGAAATTCAGCAACAGGAAGCCGAACGCGGCACCTGCGATCGCCGCGCCGCCCGCCACGAGATCCGGCTCCGGCTGCGCGCCCGCCAGTGCGGCGACCGCATACGCGCCGAAGCCGAACAGCGCCATGCCGCCGGCAAGGCCGTCCGCGCCGTCCATGAAGTTGTACAGGTTGGTCAGCCAAACCATTCCGAAGCCGATGCCGACGAGAAGCCACCACGGCGCGGCGGCCGGATAGACGGCGATCAGCGCGACGACCGCGGCAAGGTGTGCCGCGAACCGGATCCGCGCCGGCAGCCCGCGCCGATCGTCGAGCTGCGACAGCGCGGCGAGGCCCGCAGCGGCAACAGCGATCAGCCACATCGACGGCGCGAGCCACAGCATCGCGATCACGGATACCGGCACGATGCCCCAGCCGCCGACACGCGGCGTCGGCAGTGTATGCAGCGAACGGTCGTTCGGAATATCGGTCGCGAGGCGCCAGGCCAGCCCCGTCGCGAGCAGCGTCCGCAGGATAAGGGTCGAGGCGAAGGCAGCGGCTATGGCTACGCCGGTCACCGTGAGCCACGTGGTAATCGCGGGATGCATATTGTCTATTTCTGTTTGTCGCGCGAACGATACCACGCGGCGGTCGCCTCGAGGCCCTGTCTCGTCGTATAGGGCGGTCGCCAGTCGAGCATGCGCTTCATGCGGCCGGCGTCGAGCTGCAGGCTGCCCGTCAGGCGGTCGACGGCGGCACCGCGGCCTGTCAGCTTGCCGAGCGCGCGCAGCATTGCGGCCGGTACCGGGAACAGCCGTGCCGGCCTGCCAAGCGCGTCGCCGACCAGCCTCAGCAACCCCGCCACCGACGGCGCGTCGTCGTCGGCGACATGAAAGCACTCGCCCGCTGCCCGTGGATCGGTTGCGCACCGCAGCAGCGCGTCAGCGAGATTGTCGACATAGACGAGGCTGCGGCGCGCCTCGATCGCGCCGAGCGGCAGCGGCAATCCTCGCGCGACGGCGTCCATCATTCGCAGGAAGTTGGCCCGCACGCCGGGACCGTATACCAGCGGCGGACGGACGGTGACCACATCGATACCCACCTGCCGCCCGAATTGCGCAAGTGCCTGCTCCGCACGCAGTTTCGAACGCCCGTATGGATCCTGCGGCGCGGGTGCGACGTCCTCCGCGAGCGGCACGCCGCGATCGCCCTCACCGATCGCCTTGATACTGCTGGCAAACACGAAGCGTCGCGCGCCGTGCCCGTGCGCCGCTTCGGCAACGCGCAGCGTCCCTGCAACGTTGGTCGCCTCGAACGCGGCGTCCGGATCGGGAGACTCGTCGCGCATCACGTGGACTCGCGCGGCTAGGTGGATCACGCAATCGGCCTCCAGATCATCGGGCCACGCGTGTGCGAGCCCGGCGAAATCCGGCGCGTCATGCACCCACTCGCGAACGCCGTCGACGCACCCGCCGGGACGGCGTACCAGCGCCGTGACCGTATGTCCTGCCGCGAGTGCCAGCCGGCAGACCGCGCGGCCGACGAAGCCGTTTGCACCTGTCACGACGAGGCGGGTCACCACAGCCTCCAGCCGAAGCGGTTATAGAACTTGAACGCCGACGCCGCGAACATGCGGATGTGCGCGGCACCCTTGCGGGATGCGCCGCCGCCGTGATGAGTCACGCGCGCCAGCGGCAAGTAGACCGTGCGTGCGCACTCGCCGGTCCGCAAGCTGAGGTCGTAGTCCTCGAAGTAGAGGAAATAGCGTGGATCGAAGCCCCGCAGACGCGCGAGCACTTCGGTGCGGAACAGCATGAAACAGCCGCTGACGATAGGCGGATCCCACACGACGTCGGTTTCGTTGATACGGTCGCGCATCTCGTAACTTGCCAGCCGGCGCTCGAACGGCGGCCGCAAGGCTGCGGGCAGGAATCCCCTGACCAGAAGATCCACCAGCGCCGGATAGCGGCGGCACAGATACTGGATCCGGCCCGATTCGTCACCGATGCGAGGCGACAGCAAACCTGCTTCAGGATGTGCGTCGAGAAAGTCGAGCGCGTGCACGAGTGCATCCGGCTCGAGGTCGATATCGGGATTCAGGATCAGGTGATAGCGGCTGCGTGCTGCTTCGATCGCAAGGTTGTGCCCACGTCCGTAGCCAACGTTGCCGTGACCGGACAGCACGCTGCAAGAGATGCCAGCCTGCTCGAATGCGGCACGGTCGGCTGCCAAGTCAGGCAAGCCGCCGTTGTCGACAAGGCAAACGCTGATGACACCGCCGCCGCGCACGGGCCGGAGACGCGCGCACGCCGCACGGAGGCTGGAGAACGTACGAGCGAGAAGTACCTCGTCCGGACGGTACGTCACGATGGAAATCGACAGTATTTCGTCGACGGGGTGCGGTGAGCGAGTGGATGCTTGCGGATGAGAAGTCACGAGCTGACTATTGTTTACATTTGGCGCGTAAGGCGCGTTACTAGTGTGCGCAGGCAGGCCAGCCCGTGCAACCGAGATTGCCATTTGTAGCAATTATGACGTGGCGGCGCGCACCACAGGGCCATGACGGGAAAAAGGGGGACAAGGTAGGGGCTCGTCTGCACGGTGCGGGCAGCCATCGCGTGCGCTGCCCGCCGCCCCGACGGGCGCCGAAACGCCAAATGCTTCTGTATATAATGCGTGACCTCGATACGCATCCGGCCAGTTGCACCCTATGTTTGATATTTCGGTGATTCTCAACGCCCACAATGAGGGCGGCATCATCAACCGGACGTTGCGGTCCCTGACTGAAGCGGCAGACTTCGCAAGAGCCCGCGGTATCACCCTGGAAATTGTCGTCGTCCTCGACAACCCGAACGAAGCAACCCGTTCCGTCATCGCGTCGGCGGACTTCTCCAGTTTTGATGGAGTCCAGACGATCGAGGTATCGAACCGGTCTCTGGGCTTGAGCCGAAACTCCGGTTGTGCAATTGCACGAGGCGAATATTTCGCCACGGCCGATGCGGACGATCTCGTGTCGTTCAATTTCTTCGTCGAAGCGCTGGCAGCTGCCAAGCGGTACGGCAATGACGCACTGCTGTTCCCGCAGTACCTGATCGCATTCGGTTCGATGTACTTCATTACCGAGTACGGCGAAGCAGACCTGATGCCGTTCCTGCTTGCTGACATCCATCCGTACGTGTCGCGCGTATTCTTCCATCGCTCGACATTCGATCGTCTCAAGTACGTTCACTGCGACACGCAACGCGGCCACGCGTTCGAAGACTGGCACTTCAATTCATGTGCGATCGCGCTCGGGATGAAGGCGCACTACATCCCCGATACGGTTCTGTACTACCGTCAGCGGCAGCAAAGCATCATGGCGGCCGCGCGCAATCAGAGCGTCGAACTCGAAACGCCGGACACCGACCTGTTCGACCCGGACGTCTACCTTCGTGTGTTTGCCGACGACTATCGTGCCTATCGCGCCGGCGAACGTGCGTTGCCGCCGTGGTACGACGTCAAGCAGAAGTTCCTCGGCAGCCGGATGCTGTCGGATATGACCGAAGCCGCCAACCGGATCGATCCTGCCGTCGATACTCTATCGCTGCGGCACGGCAGCCAGACGAGCGCGATGTGGTCGACGCCCGAGCCCTCCGCTGTCTACTACGAAATGTGCGAAGCCATTCGCGACGCCGGACCGATCACGGACGTGTTCCTGATTCCGTTCCTGCCCGCCGGCGGCGCGGAGCGCTACGTTCTCGACGTGATGAACGGCCTGCTGGCAAGCGGTGCGTCTAAACGCATCCTCGTGCTATCCGGCGAACCAATGGAAAAGCATGCGTGGCTGTCGCGGCTGCCCGACGCTGCGATCTTCGTCGACGTCGCGCTGCTCGGCAAGGATCTCGACGATCGTCAACGCGACCGCATCACCGCACGCCTGATTCGCGCAGCGGCGCCCGACGCCCGGCTGCACATTCGCGCATGCGTGTTTTCGCATCGCATGCTGAGCCGCCATTTCGCGCAATTCAGCGGACGTGATGTCACGTACTACCGTTTCTGCGACACGCGCGTCTACGAAGACGACGTCTCGATCATTTCGGGCGGCGCGGTCGAGTTTCTGACGAACAACATCCAGCACATCACACGGATCGTCACCGACAATGAACAGACGGTCGTCGACGACAAGTTCATCTTCGGTGCCAGCGCATCCCGCTGGATCAATCTTCCCGCGCTGCTGCACGGCATCAAGGAGCCGACGATTCATGCGACGCCGCGACGACGCCTGCTGTGGGCGTCGCGGCTGGACGGCCAGAAGCGGCCGCAACTGGCCGTCGCGCTGTCGAAGTACTTCGCGCAGAGCGACACCGGCATCACGCTCGACCTGTATGGCGGCATCACGCCAGGTTTCGAAATCGACCTGTCCGGTGCAAATTACAAAGGGCCGTTTTCAGCATTCGCGGATCTTCCCCTGCACGAGTACGACGCCCTCGTCTATACGTCGTGGTTCGACGGATTGCCGAACGTGATTCTCGAAGCCATGGGCTCGGGACTCCCGGTCATCGCACCGAACATCGGCGGCATCGGCGAAGCCGTGCTCGACGGTCAGACCGGCATGCTCATCGAGGCATCCAACGACATCGACGAAGCCGTCGACACGTATCGAGAGGCCATCGAGCGCTTGTACGCACAACCCGATCTGCTCGGAGCGCTGTCGAAGCGCGCTTCCGACTACGTTCACGACAAGCACGGCGACGCACAATACGTCGCGAACATTCAGCGGATATTCGGTATGAATGCCTCCCATCAAGAATCCCGTCAGCCTGCCCAGGTGCCCGCCAATCAAGCCGCTTCGTCCGCGGAAAACCAGGAAGAACTGCGTCGACTGAGACGGGAACTCGCCGACGCGCGCGCAAAGCTGCTCGTTCATGCGCGCGAAGCCGATATCCTCAGGAACGAGTCGGTCGAACTGCGGCAGTACGCGAACCAGTGGGTCGCGTTTCAGCGCGCACGGATTTTCATCATCTATCGCGCGTATCTGCGCCTTCACCGGATTCCAGTACTCGGCCCGCTGCTGCGGGCAATCATGCGGCCGTTCACGGGAAAGTGATCGCCGCTCCGTCCCGCCGCCATACCGTGCAAACCGGACGCGCGCACCCCGCATAATGAGGTTGCCCGCCAGGTATCGCTACCGTTAGACTGCCCCCCATTCAGACCGGAGTGAATGATGGAGCGAATCGCTATTTTCGGGTGCGGCGGGTTCGGGCGCGAGATCCTGCCGCTGGCACGACAACATCAAGCCCGGACCGGTGCTGGTTCGGCATCCGGAATCGTCTTCGTCTCCGACACGCCGTCGGAAATCGGCACCGTCCAGAACGGCGTCGAAGTCATTTCCTTCGATGCCCTCATCACGCCGGCGCATCGCGACCGCGCGGTCGTCGTGTCGCTCGGTTCGTCCGCGGCCCGCCGCACGCTGGTCCAGCGCTGCGAAAGCGAAGGCCTCGCGTTCGGCTCGCTGACTGCCGGTTCGCATATGTCGCTCGACAACGTCGAGATCGGCGAGGGCGCGGTGTTCTGCGATTTCTCGATGTGCACATCGGATATCAGGATCGGCCGCCATTTCCAGTGCAACATCTACAGCTACGTCGCTCACGACTGCGTGATCGGTGATTTTGTGACTTTCGCTCCGCGCGTCGCCTGCAACGGCCGGATCGTGATCGAAGACGATGCGTATATTGGCACAGGCGCGGTGCTGAAGCAGGGCACGCCCGACAAACCTTTGACGATCGGCAAGGGTGCGGTGATCGGTATGGGGGCCGTCGTGACCAAGGACGTACCACCGGGCGTGACCGTCGTCGGCAACCCAGCCGCACCGATGGTGAAACGTCCGGCCTGAGCCGGACGAGGCGCACGCCGCGGCATGCGCCGCGGCGTACCGCTGCGGTCAGTCAGGCCGCTCCTGTCCGTGAGCGACCATTACACCGGGCTGCACATATCCGAGCAAGCCTGCGTAGGTTTCGGCACTCGTCCACGTGATGCGGTCGAAATACGAATTGAATTCCCGCAGGAAATTGAGCACGGGGGGCGGCGCGTCCGCCGCGACGAACATCTCGCATCGCCGCCCCTGCCGCCACGCTTCCTTCAGTTGAGCTATCGACGGCATCGATTTCGCGTCGCTCGAAAACTGCACGGCCGGCCCGGTTCGATCGCGCCCGCCACAGAGCCATCTGGTGGCAAACTGCCGGCGCACGATATTGGTCTTCCTGAACTGGCCGACGCTGTCCGACGACGTGACGGATCGCGTATGGATCCGATGCCGATAGAGCGGCTCATGCAGGTAATGGAAACTACCGAATTCCGCGATCTTCAGCGCCAGTTCCCAATCCTGGATCCCGGAATACGCGTCGATCGAACCACCTGACTGCAGATATGCATCGCGTCGAATGACCTTCAGATGCGACGCGACCATGCCGTCGAGCAGATCTTCCTTGATGCCCTCGTCGTTCCTGAACGCAATAGCCGGATACCCGCCGTAGTCGGCCCGCCGGATTTCGTTGCCACTTTCGTCGATGTCGAATCGGTCCGTGAACAGGTAATCGCACGGCTGCCCCTGCGTCACGACCTGCGCGACACGGGACAGCGCGCCGTGCGCCAAAGCATCGTCACAATCGACAAACGCAATGTATTCTCCGGCCGCCTGTGCGACAGCCTCATTCTGCGTGCGCGAAATGCCCTTGTTCTCGCTGTTGAGGACAATCCGCACGTTCGGGTGACTTCCCTGCAGCGCGCGCAACAGCGCCGTCGTACGCGCATCGGGAGAACAATCGTCGACACAAATGATCTCGAATGCGACGTCCTGCTGCTCGATAACGGACAGCAGGCAACCATCGATATAGTCGAAATGGTTGTATGCGGGGATCACGACGCTGATGAGCGGCGTCGCCGACGCCGGCATCTTCGCGATGGCCGCCTGCAGTCGTGTGAGCTTCTGCATGTGCAGGTCGACGGGAGCGGCCGGCGACGCGGCAGCGCCCGCTCCGGCTGCACGCGGGGCGCGCAACTGCGCGATTTCCTCTGCGTACGCGGGGTGCTTCCGATAGAAATTCTCGAACCAGTCGACCGCAGACTCGAAAAACGCCGGTTCGCGCGCGGACACCATCGCATCGATCTTGGCAGCCGCGTGCAGCCAGCTCTTGCCCATCTTCACATAGGACCGGCGCATGCTTTGCGCGTGCTGCCGGTAGATCGCGTTGTGTGCGTTGATATAGGCCATACGTGCGCCGCGCGCACTCAGGACGCACCAGAACAGCCAGTCTTCCTTGGCGCGCGCGGATGTATCGAACGGCGCATCCAGCAACACGGCGCGGCGGAACAGTGCACAATGAATCGGGATCGCGAAGCCTCGCTCCCATTTGTACAGAAAATCGGACAGCACGAGCGCCGAATGTGCGATTGCCTCGTCATGCTTCGAAAAGACCGAGCGGGAATCGTCACACAACAGGAAG
Source organism: Burkholderia sp. Se-20373 (assembly GCF_017104705.1). Taxonomy (NCBI): domain Bacteria; kingdom Pseudomonadati; phylum Pseudomonadota; class Betaproteobacteria; order Burkholderiales; family Burkholderiaceae; genus Burkholderia; species Burkholderia sp. Se-20373. The sequence continues at coordinate 30,419 of NZ_JAAGPH010000055.1, forward strand.
TTGGACACCGATACGTCGAGCGCATTCGCCACCTGGAAATGCGCAACCTGCAAGTCGAGCTTCGGCGGAACGATGAGGTCGTCCGCATCCAGCAATTGCACGAATTCGCCGTTCGCAGCGGCAATACCCGTGTTGCGCGCGCCCGAAAGCCCCGCGTTCTGCTGCGAAATCACCCGTACTGCGGGCGACAGCGCTTCCGCCGCGCGCAAGTGAATATCGGTCCGGGATGCCGTGCTGCCGTCGTCGACGACGATGATCTCCAACGGCCCGCGGTATGCGTCGAGCACCGACGAGATAGACTCATTCAGATACTGCGCCTGATTGAAACAGGGGATTACCACCGATACGAGCGGCAACGACAAATCACGCGAGTCGTCCGTGCCCGATTCCTTCCGGTCAGATCCCATAACCTTCCAACTCCTTGACGTGCTCGACGAACCGCTGCCACGTATGTCGCCCGTCGATCAGCTCGACGAGCGCGCGTGCGCGCGCTTCGACTTCCTGCGAATTCGAAATGACTGACTCCATCGCCGCGCGATAATCGGCGACATCCGGCTTCTCCGACAGCAGATATCCGGTCGAATCCGATATCAGCTCGCCCACGCCGCCGACCGACGGCGCGATGATCGGTACGCCCAACGTCCCGATTTCAAGCAGGATGTTCGGCATGCCTTCCCATTTCGACGTGAAGATGAAGCCGGTGTACGCACGATCACGCATCAGCTCTTCCGGGGACGTGAACGGCCCCATCAGATGCAGGTTCGCGAGATCGGGAAGCTGCTCGCTGACATTCACGACGGCCTGGCCGTAAACGTAGAAATCGATGTGCGGGCACGCCTGCACTAGCACCAGCAGCAGGTCGACGCGCTTTTCCTTGTCGAGTCGCCCAGCCCACAGAAACGCCGGTCGACGCCCCGCCAGATCCTGCCCGCGGCTCGCGATGCGCGCGAGCGCCCGGGCCTTCCACCCGGCGGTCGCCATGCGGCTGGGGTTGTACACGGCGCGCAGCTTGTCGCCCTGCTGCCCGAGGCTGTACTCGGCGCGTGCATCGGTCACGAAGCGCTGGTTGTCGGACAGCAGCGCAGTCAGCGCCGGCAACCCCGGTTGCAAGAAATAGGCCGCATAGCCTATCTTGCTCTTGCCGTCCTCGGCGAACTGGAACGCGAAAATGCTGGCGAAGAGGCGCGTGATTTCCTTGAGCTGCCGCCCTTGCGCGATGATCGCGTTCCACGCAACCTCGCTGTTGATGTTGTGGAATACGGCAGGCCGGATCGCCAGCAGCATGTCGTACAGCAGCGCCTGCTTCAGCGCGTACGAATCGTCGCGCGTGAAATCGCGCAGGACGACCACATGCACACCGTCGATCCACGCAACGCGTTCGTCGACCAGATCGCGATCGGCAACGACGAGCAGGATCTGACGGTCGGGATGGAGCTCGCGGAGCGCTTTCGAGAAATTGAGCGCGACATTCTCCGCGCCTCCCGTTCCAAGGAACGGCACGGCAATGATATGGCTGACATTTCTCACGCCACGCTGCGCGAGGTCGAGCATCAGGTGTTGCAGGCGCGACTCACGCGCGTGGTCGAGCAACACCTCACGCGTAACGGCAGACCGCAGCGCCTGACGAATCGACGTGCCGTGGCGCAACGACGTGATGACCGGCGAAATGGCCTTGCGGACGCGCCACTTCGCCTCCTGGCTCAACGGCAGGCGATGATAGACGCGTTGTGCAAAGTACAGAAGATGCTGGTATCGCGGCATGGTTAGATATCTTGGATCATTCGCGGGGGCACGGGCTATCGGCTCAGGCGCCGGTACAGATTATCCGCCTTGCCCCAGATGGTGCCCCTGACACGATCGAGTTCCGTCTGCGCGTCAGCCAGGCTGGCAGTGAGCCGCCCTTCCCGGTCGGCTGCGGCACGCAACTCCGCTTTCGCGTGCTCGAGTTCCGTGGCGACACGTTCGTGCTCTGCACGCACCTGATCCAGTTCGGCAAGCGCACGGTCGCGCTCACCTCGAATCAGCAGTTGAAACGTCGCGGCGCCTGCAGCCGCCTGCGCGTTCGCCGCCGGTGCCGGCGCCGAACCATCGTACTCGCCCTCCGGCTTCGACAAACGCTCGCGAACGGCGGCAAAAGCCTGCGGCGACCACCCGGACGCGAGTCTCGTGACGAACGCGGTCAGCTCGCCATTGAAGAACAGATGCGGCGGAATCCTGAACGTGTCCTCGTGACGGTCGTACACGCGCAGCATCTCGATCAGCTCCAGGAACCGCCGCCAGTCGCCGTCAATCTCGAAGAAGCGCCCGACGAACGACTCCATGCTCTTGCGGAGCAGGTCGAAGCGCTCGATCCGCTCGAGGTACGGATGCACGACGCCGCCGGAGATATCCGCATACTCCCACATCAGCGCATCGCGATTGCGATGCGTCACGTTGCCGCCGTGCGCACGGTAAAGGAGGAGCGCGTCTTTCATCACATGAAACCGGGCGCCGCCGGCGAGCGAACGCAGCCAGAAATCCCAGTCCGGCGAGTAGGTCAGGTCCTCCCGGAAAAAGCCGATCCGGTCATGCGTGGACTTCCTGACCAGCACGGTCGAATGGCACAGATGGTTCTCCCACACCCAGCTGTCGGGCGCGTTCAGGTCGAGATCCTGATTGAACCACGGCGCATAGAAGCATTTGTCGGGGTCGACCGGCTGGCTCGATGCATCGATCTCCGCCATGAAGCTGCCGCAGATATCGACATCCGGATGGGCGTCCATGAACGCAACCTGCGCCGCAAGCTTCTCGGGCACGAACACGTCGTCGGAATCCAGGCTCGCGATGAATTCACCGGACGCGAGACGCAGCGCCGTGTTGTACGCCGCGCACGCGCCCTGGTTGCGCTCCTGGCGCACCGCGCGAATCCGCGGATCATCGAACTGCTGGATGACCTCCCAGGAATCGTCTGTCGAACAGTCGTCGACAATGATCAGCTCCCACGACGCGTACGTCTGGGACAGCACCGACCGGATCGTCTCCCCGATGAATCTGCCGTAGTTGTAAGACGTCGTGAGAACGCTGACACGCGGCCGCGAATCCCCGATCGAATAATTATTGTTTGCCATTGCAGATGTATTGAATGATGTCGACGATGCGATTCGCCCCGTCTTCCCCAAGCTCGCCGTACAGCGGCAACGCGAGTACTTCGCGCGACACTCGCGTCGCAACCGGCAAGCGCCCGGGATCGGCGCTCGGCAGCGCGCGATAGCAATTGTGCTCACTACATAGCGGGTAGAAATAGCGCCGCGAAAATACGTTGAACTGCTTCAGCGTGTCGTACAACCGGTCGCGCGACACGCCGCATGCCTGTGCGTTCACGCGCACGATGAAATACTGCATGCTGTGGCCAACGTTCGGAGGCAGGCGGAAGCATGTGATGCCGGGAATCTCGTCCAGGCGACTCAGGTAAACCTGTGCAACGCGCTGCCGCGCGGCATGCTCCGCGTCGTAATGGGCAAGATTGACGAGACCCAGGGCCGCCTGTACTTCGTTCATCTTGCCATTAGTACCCGGCATGATGACTTCGGTCTCGTTCAAGATTCCGAAATTCTTCAGCAGATCGACGCGCCGCTTCATCGCCTCGTCAGCCATTGCCAGCCCGCCACCCTCGGCCGAGTGAAACAGCTTCGTCGCGTGGAAGCTGTACATCGTCGCATCGCCGAACTCGGCGACCGGCTTGCCGTCGATTTCCGTGCCGAACGCGTGCGCGCCGTCGTAGAGCACCTTGACGCCGTACTGCTCACGAATGCGCTCGAACGCCTTCACGTCGCACGGCATCCCATACACGTGCACGCCGAGCACGCCCGTCGTGCGCGGCGTGATCAGCGCTTCGGCCACGGCCGGATCAATGGTCAGCGTTTCCTCGTCGATGTCGCAAAACACCGGCGTCACGTTGTTCCAGTGCAGCACATGCGGCGTCGCGGGAAACGTGAACGGCGTCGTAATGACTTCACCGGCGAGCCGCAGTGCCTGGCAGGCGACGAGCAACGCGCTCGTCCCGTTGTTGAAAAGCGAGAAGTGCCGTGCACCGAGCCGCTTCGCGAGCGCCGCCTCCAGCTCAACGTGCTTCGCACCGCCGTTCGTCAGCCAGGCGCTGTCCCAGATGTCTTCCAACTGCGACATGAACTCGCCAAGCGGCGGCAACATCGGTTTCGTCACATAGATCGGACTGGCGAAACCATCCGGCTTTTGTCTCATAGGGCGCTCCTGATTGATTCCTCGTGCGGATCCGCACGCGCCGGCCCCGGCGCCGGATCCACTGCCGGCCAACGCTACGTCAGGCCACCGTCTTCGACAACAGCCGCGTCTGGACCTTGTTGTCGAAATGTACGGCGCCATAAAGCGGCAGGTAGGTGCCGCGCGAGACGTTGAATTGCACGGCGATCGGCACATGATCACACGTGTCGACCTGGCCGATGCTCAGGTCGGTCGGCACTGACGTGGCCGCACTGATGCTGTAATCGCCGCCGCGCAGCGATACCTTGAACGTCCAGTCGACCACGTGGACTTCACCCGCGTGAACGTCGTACAAATGCGCGTGCTCGAGGCCGGTGTCCGAGTACGCGATATCGAACCCGTTCTTGTCGCGCAGGTGATAGCCGAATGCCAGCAGCGGCAGATCTTCCTCGACGCTCACGATCATTCTCAGCGTCACGGTGTCGCCGTAGGTAACCTGGCGTGTCGCGCGCCCCTGTTCGTTCAACAACTGCACGTTGACGAAGCTTGCGCGGCCGTTGCGGATCCGCTGGAACGCCGCCTGCTTCTGGAATTCGTCCGCGCCGTCGTTGAGATCGGCATCGAGCTCGGCGATCTGCGTCGACGGCGCCTCGTCGTCGGCAATCACGTGCTGCTTCTTGCGGACATAAGACGAGTAATACGACTCGATCACATGGTCCGTCGATCCGACAGCAAGCATGTTGCCGTGATCGAGCAGGATCGCGCGGTTGCACAGCGCCTTCACCGAACCGGGGTCGTGGCTGACGAACAGCAGCGTCGTGCCCCGATCCATCAGCTTCTTCATCACGGCCATGCACTTCGCCTGGAACAGCGCGTCACCGACCGACAGCGCCTCGTCGACGATCAGGATGTCCGGATTGACGTGGATCGCGACCGAGAATGCGAGGCGCACGTACATGCCCGACGAGTACGTCTTCAGCGGCTGGTTGACGAAATCGCCGATCTCGGAGAAATCGACGATGGCCGGATACTTCTCTTCCAGCTCTTCCTCGCTCATCCCGAGAATCTGGCCGTACAGCATCACGTTTTCGCGACCGGTGAACTCGGGATTGAAGCCCGACCCGAGCTCGAGCAGCGCCGCAACCTTGCCGTTCGTTTCAACTGTGCCGGCGCTCGGCGCGAGCGTCCCAGAGATCACCTGGAGCAGCGTGGACTTTCCCGAGCCGTTGTGACCGACAATCCCCACCGTCTCGCCGCGCGCGATATCGAACGAGACATCGCGCAACGCCCAGAACTCCCGGTAATACTGCTTGCGGGAGCCGAACAGCATCTGCATGAGGCGTGCACGCGGGTTATCGTAAATATGAAAGACCTTGCTCAGATCCTTCACGCTGACTGCAAGATCAGAGGACATCTGCGAATCCTTTCCGCGTGCGATTAAACCATTGGTAGCCCAGTACCGCGACGCCGATACTGACGATCATCATCACCGACACACCGGTCCAGCTCGGCACGGTTCCAAAGATCACGACGTTGCGGCTTTGCTCGATGACGAACGCGATCGGATTCATTCCGACGATATGCTGGTAACTGGCCGGCAGTGAGCTCACCGGATAAAACACCGGCGTCAAGAACATCAGCACCGTCGTCACGAGCCCGATCGACTGGCCGATGTCCTGGATGAACACGCCCAGCGACGCCAGGAACCAGCAGACACCGAGGGTGAACAGGATGAACGGCAAGACGATCAGCGGGAAATACAGGATCGTGAGATGCACTTGGAAACCCAGCACGAGCATCGCGAGCACCAGCACGCAGAAGCTGATCGCGGCATGGAACAGCGCGACGAGCAGCGCGACGACAGGCAGCACCTCGAGCGGAAACACGACCTTCTTCACGTAGTTCGCGTTACTGATGATCAGTGATGGCGCACGGTTCACGGCTTCCGAGAACACCTGGAACATGATCATCCCGACGAACAGCACGACTGCAAATTCCGTCTTCGAATCAGATCCGGTATTCCAGCGTGCCTTGAAAATCACGCTGAACACAAACGTGTAGACGGTCAGCAGCAGCAACGGGTTGAAGAACGACCACAGCAGGCCGAGCACCGAGCCGCGATATCGGCCGACCACTTCGCGGCGCGCCATTTGGAGGATCAGGCGGCGATGCCGCCAGATAGGAAGTGATGGTTGAATGATTTCCCGCATGACAATCTCTAGCTAAACCATGCCGTACGAACGACTCGGCATGTAGTGTGATGTGCACCGCCCGGATCGGGCAGTATCAGGCATCGAACAGTTCCGCGAGGACGAGTGCAAGCCCGTCCGACCACTGCGGTCGGTGCAGTCCGAAACGCTCGTCGAACCGCGTGTTGTCGAGCACCGAGAAGGTCGGACGCGGCGTCTTCGCCGGATACTCGGCTGCGGGGATCGGCTTCACTTCGCGGACAGACAGGCCTGTCCGTGGGGACAGGCTTCTGGCGCCGGCAAAAATGGCTTCCGCGAACGCGTGCCAGGTCGTCTGGCCTTGCGCCGTCATGTGATAAAGGCCGCTCGCGAACGATCCCGCCCGCCGCTCGACGAGCGCTTTCGCCGCCGCGTGCGCGGTCAGGTCCGCAATCGTGCGCGCGCTCGTCGGCGCGCCGAACTGATCGCTGACGACCGACAGCGTCTCGCGACTCGTACCCAGCCGAAGCATCGTGCGCAGGAAATTCTGGCCGCGCGACGCGTAGACCCACGACGTGCGGAACACGAGCCAGTCGCCGCCGGCGTCGGCGATCGCCTGTTCGCCGGCCAGCTTGCTCGCACCGTAAGCGTTCAGCGGGCGCACGTCGTCGGTCTCGGCATACGGCGTTCGCTTGCTCCCGTCGAACACATAGTCGGTCGAGAAGTGGATCAGCAACGCGCCACGCTTCCGGGTGGCACGCGCGAGCGCGCCCGCCGCATCGCGATTGATTGCAAATGCAGTGTCGGGCTGGTCCTCGGCACGATCCACCGCGGTATACGCAGCCGCATTGACCACGAGATCGGGCGCGAGCGCGTCGACATATGCAGCGACGGCCGCCGCATCGCCGAGATCAACGACTTGACGTGTCGCGGCGACCACCTCGCCCAGCGGTTGCAGCGCACGCACGAGCTCCCATCCGACCTGCCCTTTCGCCCCCGTCACGAGAATCTTCATGCGTAGGTCTCCAGATCCGCCAGCACGGTACCTGCGAGATCCTTCGGTGCAATCACCGGAGCGCCGTCGAGCGGCCAGTCGATGCCAACGTGTGTGTCGTTCCACAGCAGCACGCGCTCGAATTCGGGATACCAGAAATCGGTCGTCTTGTATTGAAACGTCGCCGCCTCGGACATCACCAGAAAGCCGTGCGCAAATCCGGCAGGCACCCACATCTGCAGGTGATTTTCCGCGGACAGAACGCTGCCAACCCATTTGCCGAACGTCGGCGAAGAACGACGCAGATCGACGGCGACGTCGAACACCTTGCCTTCGACGACGCGGACCAGCTTGCCCTGCGCGTGGCGGACCTGATAATGCATCCCGCGCAGCACGGACTTGACCGAGCGCGACTCGTTGTCCTGAACGAACTCGACATCCGCAACCTGCTCACGGAATTCCCGCTGATTGAAGCTCTCGAAGAAATACCCGCGAGCGTCGCCGAAGACCTTGGGCTCGATCAGCTTGACGTCTGGAATTGCCGTGGAAGTTACCGTGATTGCCATAGAATCTTGTCCGTCAGTAGGTTCTTCAGATATTGCCCGTACGCGTTCTTGGCGAGAGGCGCGGCGAGCGTCAGCAGGCGCTCGGCATCGATCCAGCCCATTCGGTAAGCAATCTCCTCGGGGCATGCCACCACGAGGCCCTGGCGCTTCTGCAAGGTCGCGATGAAAGCCGCAGCCTCCATCAGCGAATCGTGCGTGCCCGTGTCAAGCCATGCGTAGCCGCGCCCCATGATCTCCACCTGCAGCTTGCCTGCTGCGAGATAACGGGAATTGACGTCGGTGATTTCAAGCTCGCCGCGCGCTGACGGCTTGATGTCGGCCGCAATGTCGCACACGTCGTTGTCGTAGAAATAGAGGCCAGTCACGGCGTAGCGGGAGCGCGGCTGGGCCGGCTTCTCCTCGATCGACATCGCGCGCATCTGGTCGTCGAATTCGACGATGCCGTATCGCTCCGGATCCTGCACGTGATAGGCAAAGACGGTCGCGCTTCCGGTACGCCCATTCGCCGCGTGAAGCTGCTTCGCGAGATCGTGACCGTGGAAGATGTTGTCGCCGAGCACCAGTGCGCTCGGATCGTTGCCGATGAAGTCCCGCCCGATGATGAACGCCTGCGCGAGCCCGTCGGGCGACGGTTGGATCGCGTACTGCAGGTTCATCCCCCACTTCGAGCCGTCGCCCAGCAACGCCTCGAAGCGCGGCGTGTCCGCCGGCGTCGAAATGACCAGCACGTCGCGAATGCCCGCGAGCATCAACGTCGAAAGCGGGTAGTAAATCATCGGCTTGTCGTACACCGGCAGTAGCTGCTTCGACACCGAGTGGGTAATCGGATACAGCCGCGTGCCCGAGCCGCCGGCGAGAATAATGCCTTTACGTGCCATCGATCAGATCCTCACGTGCGTTGCGCATAGTTCGTTTCGACCCACTTGCGGTAATCGCCTGACGCGACCTCGTCCACCCAGACCTGATTGTCGAGATACCAGCGCACGGTCTTCGCGAGCCCCGTCTCGAACGTCTCGGCCGGCTTCCAGCCGAGCTCGCGCTCGAGCTTGCGCGCATCGATCGCGTAGCGCCGGTCATGGCCGGGACGATCCTTAACATAGGTGATCTGGTCGCGATACGATCCCGTCGCCTTCGGCCGCGCCGCGTCGAGCAGATCGCAGAGCGTGTGCACGACGTCGAGGTTCTTCTTCTCGTTCCAGCCGCCGATGTTGTACGTCTCGCCCGGCACGCCGCGCGCAAGCACTTCGCGGATCGCACTGCAGTGATCGCCGACGTACAGCCAGTCGCGCACATTCTGGCCATCGCCGTAGACCGGCAGCGGCTTGCCGGCGAGCGCATTTGCGATCATCAGCGGGATCAGTTTCTCCGGGAACTGGTACGGACCGTAGTTGTTCGAGCAGTTCGTCGTGAGCGTCGGCAGACCGTACGTGTGGTGATACGCACGCACCAGGTGGTCGGAGCCGGCCTTTGTCGCCGAATAGGGGCTGTTCGGGGCGTAAGGCGTGGCTTCCGAGAACTGAGGATCGGTCGCGGACAGCGACCCGAACACCTCGTCGGTCGACACGTGCAGGAAGCGGAACGCCTCCTTGTCCGCATCGTTCAGGCCGTTCCAATGCGAGCGTGCCGCTTCGAGCAGCGTAAACGTACCGACAACGTTGGTCTGCACGAAATCGGCAGGCCCGTGGATCGAACGATCGACGTGGCTCTCGGCCGCAAAGTGGATCACTGCGCGCGGCTTGTGCTCGGCAAACAGCGCGTCGAGTGCCGCACGATCGCAGATATCGACACGAGCGAACACATGATCCGAATTCCCGTCGAGCGGCGCCAGCGTACGCAGGTTGCCCGCATAGGTCAGCTTGTCGACGTTGAGCACGGCTTCGTCGGACACATCCATCCAGTCGAGTACAAAATTGGCACCGATAAAACCCGCGCCGCCGGTAACCAGGATCATGAAACACCCTCTAGTAATAATGTGCGGCGCGCCTGGCAGGCGCTCATCGCACTTCTTGTCATGTCACAGTGGCCAAGTCTCGGCCGATCAGGCCCGGCATTTTAACCGGTCGCCCTACCAGCAAAGTCACGAGATGTTAATTTCGGAGCGAAAATGTCAATTATAGGAATCCAGCCGGTGCCAACTCCATGCTGCTAACAACTTGATACAGCGCGAGGCCCTTGCGCCACGAAAATAGCATGCTTGGCAGGCCGCCCGATGTGGAACAGCCGTTGCGCCACCGTATATTCATACGATATTCCCAAGTTCACCTCGTTTCGGTACGATCTGACCCTCATGCTTTCCTCCCCCATCGCCATCGGCGACATCCAAGGCTGCCATTCCGCTTTCCAGTCTTTGCTCGAAAAGCTTTCAGCCCCCGCCGACACGCCGCTGTGGATCGCCGGCGACGTCGTCAACCGCGGCCCGGACTCCCTCGCCTCACTACGCGCACTCGTCGACCTCGGCCCGCGCGCGACCGTCGTGCTCGGCAATCACGACCTGCACCTGCTCGCGGTCTCCGCCGGCCTGCGCACCGAACGCCCTGGCGACACCATCGGCGAGATCCTCGACGCACCCGACGCCGATGCGCTGCTCGACTGGGTCCGCCATCGCCCGTTCGTGCATGCGGAGAACGGGATGCTGCTCGTGCACGCAGGCGTGCTGCCGCAATGGGACACTACACTCGTGCTCGAGCTCGCCGACGAACTCCAGCGCGCGCTACGCGCACCCGACTGGCGCGAAACGCTACAAAACCTGTACGGCAACGAGCCGAATCAATGGAGCCCGAACCTGAAAAAACGCGACCGGATGCGCGTCGCGTTCAACGCGTTCACGCGCGTGCGTTTCTGCACACCCGACGGTGCGATGGAATTCAAGGCGAACGGCGGTCCCGACAGCGCGCCGCCCGGCTACCTGCCGTGGTTCGACGTGCCGGGGCGCCGCACGGAGGACGTGACGGTCGTGTTCGGCCACTGGGCCGCGCTCGGCCTGATGGTGCGCGAGAACGTCGTCGCGCTCGATTCGGGATGCGTATGGGGAAACCAGTTGTCTGCCGTGCGGCTCACGGCCGATCCGGCACAGCGCACAGTCACGCAGGTGCAATGCGAAGCATGCCGCTCGCCGGGCGGCGAGTGACGTCAAACTGATTCGGGCGGCCGCCGGAAGTGCCGCGACTCAGCCCTCGCGCCCCGGCACCGGCTCCTCGGCCGCCGCGTCGCCTACCGCGCCGGAACCAACCTCGGCTGCCGGATACGCGTGCTTCTGCAGCTCCGCGAGCGACTCGGCCGTCGGTTTGCCGACCTTCTCCTGCAGCTTCACGAGCGCAGCCCCGATCGCATCACGCGCCGCCGCGGACGTGGCCCGCCGGTCGCCGCCCGGTGCAATCGGTTCACACACATAAAGGTGCGCGACGAGCGGCCCGCCGCGCAACACCATGTCGAGCGACGTGCCCAACGCCAGTTCGCCCGTATAGGCCGGCGCAACCGACTGCCGCCCCTGCGCATCCTCGTACATCAGGCAGATCGGCTGCACCGCGCAGCCGGCCGACACCGCAGCCTGGAACAGGTTCGCGTGGAACGGCAGCAGTTCCTGCCCGTCGGTCGTCGTCCCTTCCGGAAACACGCACATCAGCCCGCCGTTGCGCAGGCGCTCGGCCATCTCGTGCATAACGCGCATTGCCTCGGTGCGCTTCTCGCGCTGCAGGAACACGGTGTCGAGCTTCTCGGCGAGCCAGCCGACCACCGGCCACTGCCGCACCTCGGCCTTCGACACGAAAGGCGTCGGCCGCCACGCGTTGACCGTGTAGATGTCGAGCCACGACACGTGATTGCCGACCACGAGCGCGCTCGCGTCGAGCCGTGCGCTGTCGTTATGGACGACGAGACGCATCCCGCAGATCCGCAGCAGCTTGAGCGACCAGCGGCGTATCAGCTCGGCGCGGCGCGCCGGCGTGACGTGCGAAAAACGCAGCGCGACGATCGCCATGCCGCGCAACAGGTGAAAGACGAGACGCAGCTTGCGAATGGCAATCATGGCGATAGTCCGGCGTGGTTCAGTGGCGCTCGAACGCGACCTGCCCGGCCACGAGCGTCGCGCGCACGGTGGCCGGCAGTTCGTAGCCGAGGAACGGCGAGTTGTGGCCCTGGCTCTTCAGCGCACGCGGCTCGACGCGCCAATGGGCGCGCGGGTCGAACACGCACAGGTCGGCCGCGCCACCTTCGGTGAGGCGGCCGGCCGGCAACTTCAGCACGTCGGCCGGCGCGGACGTGATGCGGCGCAGCGCCTGCGCGAGCGGCGTACGCGTCTCTTCGGCCCACTTGAGCGTCAGCGACAGCAGCAGTTCGAGCCCGGTCGCGCCCGGCGTCGCTTCGCCGAACGGCAGCAGCTTCTCGTCGTCGTCGACCGGCGTATGGTCGGAGCAGATCGCATCGATCGTGCCGTCAGCGAGCGCCACGCGAATCGCTTCGCGATCACGCTCGCTGCGCAGCGGCGGATCGAGCCGGAACTGCGAATCGAAGTATCCGATGTCGACGTCGATCAGATGCAGGTGATTCACGCCAACGTCGCAGGTCACGGGCAGCCCCTCGGCCTTTGCCTCGCGCACGAGCGCGAGGCCGGCCGCCGACGACAGCCGCGCGAGGTGCACGCGTGCGCCCGTCACGCGCATCAGTTCGAAGATCGTGTGCAGCGCGATCGTCTCGGCCGCGACCGGCACGCCGGACAGCCCGAGCCGCGACGCCAGCGCGCCGCTCGCGGCGACACCGCCGCGGCCGATGAAGGCGTCCTGCGGGCGCAGCCACGTGGTGTAGTCGTAGGTGCTCGCGTACTGCAGCGCACGCAGCAGCACCTGCGTGTCGCGCACCGGCACGTTGGCGTGCGTGAACCCGACACAGCCGGACTCGGTCAGCGCGACCATCTCGGTGATCACCTCGCCCTTGAGGCCGACCGTCAGCGCGCCGAGCGGATGCACGTTCGCCTGGTGCAGGTTGCGCGCGCGGAACTTGAGCATCTCGACGAGGCCCGGCTCGTCGAGCACGGGGTCGGTATCCGGCGGGCACACGAGGGTCGTGACGCCGCCCGCGACGGCCGCGGCCATCTCGGACGCGAGCGTCGCCTTGTGCTCGTAGCCGGGCTCGCGCAGCCGCGCGCACAGGTCGACGAGGCCGGGCGCGACGATCATGCCCGCGGCGTCGATCGTGTTGTCCGCGTTGAAACCGGCCGGCGCCGCCGTGCCGAGCGCGGCGATCTTGCCGTCCGCGACGAATACGTCGGCCTGCTGTTCGGTGCCGGCGACCGGATCGATCAGCGTGCCGCCTTTGATATGAATCTTCATGCGCTGTCAGTGAATGCGTTGATTGCGTGAATAAGGAGGCGCGAAAGCGGGCTCAGTCGCTGTTGCCGGCGACGATGCCCATCACCGCCATCCGCACGGCGATGCCGAACGTGACCTGGTTGAGGATCACCGACTGCGGGCCGTCGGCGACCTGCGAATCGATCTCGACGCCGCGGTTCATCGGGCCCGGGTGCATCACGATCGCGTCGGGCGCGGCGAGCGCGAGGCGCTCGGGCGTCAGGCCCCAGGTCTTGAAGTATTCCTGCGCGGACGGCAGCAGCGCGCCGCTCATCCGCTCGTTCTGCAGGCGCAGCATGATGATCACGTCGACGCCCTTCAGCCCTTCGTCGAGGTTGTGGAACACCTTCACGCCCATCTGTTCGAGCCCGCCCGGCAGCAGCGTGCGCGGGCCGATCGCGCGCACTTCCGGCACGCCGAGCGTGGTGAGTGCATGGATGTCGGAGCGCGCGACGCGCGAATGCAGGATGTCGCCGACGATCGCCACGCGCAGCTTCGTGAAGTCGCGCTTGTAGTGACGGATCGTGTACATGTCGAGCAGGCCCTGCGTCGGGTGCGCATGGCGGCCGTCGCCGGCGTTGATCACGTGCACGTGCGGTGCGCAGTGCTCGGCGATCAGGTACGGCGCGCCGCTCGACGCGTGACGCACGACGAACAGGTCGGCATGCATCGCCGACAGGTTGTTGATCGTGTCGAGCAGCGATTCGCCCTTGCTCGTCGACGATGCATTGATGTTCAGGTTCAGCACGTCGGCCGACAGGCGCGTCGCGGCGATCTCGAAGGTCGTGCGCGTGCGCGTCGAGTTCTCGAAGAACAGGTTGAACACGGACTTGCCGCGCAGCAGCGGCACCTTCTTCACTTCACGGTCCGTCACGCTGACGAACTGCTCGGCCGTATCGAGGATGTGGTTGACGATCGAGCGCGGCAGGCCCTCGATCGACAGCAGGTGCTTCAGCTCGCCGTTTTTCGTGAGCTGCGGGTTGCCCTTCAGGAAGCCGTAGCGGAACCGGTCGGGGCTCGCGGCCGCAGCGGGATTGCCGGTGCGGCCAGTGGTGTCGGTGGTCATGGTGTGCGTGATTCCAACTATGCAAACGGGCCGCGGTGCAAACCAGCGGCCCGGGATACGGTTCGCGTGTCGTTCAGGCGCCGTGCGCCTCGACGCGCAGCGTGAACTGTGCATCGTCGCGTGCGAGCACGAGCGTCGCGCCGGCCGGCACGTCGAGCGCGCCGCTCGCGAAGCGCGCGGCGACCGGCAGCTCGCGGCCGCCGCGATCGGCGAGCACCGCGAGCTCGACCGCGGCCGGACGGCCGTAGTCGAACAGCTCGTTGAGCGCCGCGCGTACGGTGCGCCCGGTATACAACACGTCGTCGACGAGCACGATGCGCGCACCGTCGACTTCGAACGGCAGCGACGTCGGGCTGGCCTGGCTGTGCAGCCCCTTTTTCGCGTAATCGTCGCGGTGCAGCGCGACGTTCACGACGCCGAACGCCGGCGCGCCGAGATCGCGCGCGAGGCGCTCGGCAAGCCATGCGCCGCCGCTGTGAATGCCGGCGAGCCGCGGGCCGCCCGGTTCGGCGAAAGCCGTGCCGTACGCGGCGCGGATCTGGTCGAGCAGGACGCGGTAAAGCGCCTCGGCGTCAATGGTGCTCATGGTCGGACAATTGATCGAGATACTGTTGAAGGATGACGCGCGCGGCCTCGGCATCGAGCATCTCGGCCCGTGCGCGGCCGCGCACGTTGCGCTCGCGCAGCCCGGCCTCGGCCTCGACCGACGAATAGCGCTCGTCGACCCACGTGACGGGCAGCCCGAAGCGGCCGTTCAGCTGGTTGCCGAAGCGCTTCGCCTGCTGCGTCATGTCGTGCGGCGTGCCGTCCGGATGCACCGGCAGGCCGACGACGAGCGCGTCCGGCCGCCATTCGGCCAGCAGGTCGCCGACCGCCTTGAAGCGGTGTTCGCGGTTCAGGTTCTGGATCACGACGAGCGCACGGGCCGAGCGCGTCAGCGCATTGCCGACCGCGACGCCGATACGTTTTTCGCCGTAGTCGAACGCAAGGAGCGTCGCATCGCGCGCGCTCGCGCCACTCATGCGTGCCCTGCTTCGCCGGACAGCATCGACGAGCTGACGCCGAGCAGGCCGAGTGCGGCTTCGAAGCGCTCTTCGGCCGGCGTGTCGAACACGATGCGCGGATCGGCGGCGACCGTCAGCCAGCCGTTGCGGGAGATTTCTTCCTCGAGCTGCCCTGCCCCCCAGCCGGCATGGCCGAGCGTCAGCAGGAAGCGCCTCGGGCCGGTGCCCGTCGCGACCGCCTCGAGCACGTCCTTCGACGTGGTCATCTCCAGTCCGCCCTCGACGGACATCGACGAGTTGTAGCTCGCGCCCTCCACCGGCTCGTGCAGCACGAAACCGCGCTCGGTCTGGACCGGGCCGCCGAAGTACACCGGGATGTGCAGCAGCGGCTCGATGTCGAGCTTCAGGTCGATGCGGTTGAACAGCGATTCGAGGTCGATGTCGGTAGGACGGTTGATGACGAGGCCGAGCGCACCGCGCTCGCTGTGATCGCAAAGATAGACCACCGTTCCCGAGAACGTCGGATCGGCCATGTTCGGCATGGCGATCAGGAACTGGTTGGTGAGATTGATGCGATCGGAAGGCTTTGACATGGTTTGAATTTTAGCAAAGACGCCGCGGCCTGACCGGGCCGCGATCAACAAGCAACGCCGCACCGCGCTGGCAACGGCGCGCACGGATCACACGGCACTCTAACACGCGCGCGGGCGCTGTCGGCAGCGTGTTGCGGGCCCGCGCGGCAAGGGCCGCCGGCGCGTGTTCGTCCCCTTGTTCGTCAGGCACGGCCGAGCGCCGCGCCGAGCGCGCCGGACGCCGCCGTGAGGTCCGGTGGCGCGACGCCGGCCGCAATCTTCAGCAACGCCCCGCGCAGCATGTCGG